>JANWJX010000037.1 GCA_025451725.1 Allostellaceae bacterium | reverse complement strand
TCGTCGAAGCCGAGTCCTTCCTCGGGCTGACGGAAATTGCGGCCGATAATATCGGTGAAATCTTCGAGCACCGGCTTCACGTTGGGATCGAACGAGTAGATGTCGTTCACCGTGATGAGCCGCGCCGTCATGTACCATTTGTGCTGCCGCATTTTTTCGTAGGCGCGGTAGATGTACGGCTCCGGCCGATAGCCCTCGCCGAACAGGCGGATATATTGTTGCGGATATTCGTAGCCGTTGGCCGGATCGGGGAAGAAGCGCAGCACTTGGTGCGCGCGGATCGCCCAGGAAATTTCCTCGTCGACATAGGGCGCCACCATCTCCGCGCACCAGTAACCATGATCGCAGCGGATGAAACCCATGATCGCGATGTCATGCAGCAGACAGGCGAGCACGATCTTTTCGGGATGGCCGGCGAGCTTGGCGAGGCGCGCGCTTTGCAGGACATGCGTCGCCGGAAAGAAACGCTGCTTGAAAAAATCCATCAGATTCGGTTTGTCCGGCATCTTGCTGAGGCGCTTGTCGTGCCCCATGAGGAAATATTGCCCGGGCTTCTGCGCCGGCGGCGGCATCGGCTTGGTCGGGTCGCGCTCGCCGGAGAGATAGATCGCCGACGGCTGCGGAATCGGGTCGAGCGCTGCGATCTGCTCGTGTTCCAACTCATCGGCGCGTTCGGAGAAAGTCTTGGTCTTGGCTTGGGCGGTCGCTTCGGACATGGCGCGCTCCTGGACAAATTTACACGAATGCTAGTCCCGTCGCGGAGCCTCGGCAACCGACGGGTGGCGCAAAAATTCGGCGGTCCGCGACACCACCTCCTTGAGGCCGATGCGTTCGGCGGCAACGCCGTCGGGAAACGCGCCCATGAGGCGCGACGGCATTTGCCGGTCGAGCAGGACGAACACGCCCATATCGTCGGCGCGGCGGATCAGGCGGCCAAACGCCTGGCGCAATTTGAGCCGCGCGACGCGGTCGTCGTAGCGCACCGCGCCGCTGTCGCCGAGTTGCGCCGCGCGCCGCGCCTTATGGAGAATGTCGGGGCGCGGCCACGGCACGCGGTCGAACACGATGAGGCGCAGCGAGCGGCCCGGCACGTCGACGCCGTCGCGCACCGCATCGGTGCCAAGGAGGCATGCGTCCTCCTCGGCGCGGAAAATATCGACCAGCGTCGCCGTGTCCATGCCGTCGACATGCTGCGCCAGCAAGGTCAACCCCGCCTCTTCGAGCGGCGCCGCGATGCGTTTGTGCACGTCCTTGAGGCGCTGAATCGCGGTAAAAAGGCCGAGCGCGCCGCCGCCGGCGGCGAGGAACAGCGCGCGATAAGCGCCTGCCACAGCCGCCATGTCGGTGCGGTTCAGATCGTTGACGATGAAGACGCGGGTCTGCCGCGCATAGTCGAAGGGCGACGGCACACGCGCGCGATAGGCGGGCTTGGTCAGATGCGGCGCGCCGGTGCGCGCTTCGGCGGCTTCCCAATCCCGGACCGCGTCGCCGCTCGAATCCGTCAGCGTCGCCGACGTCACCAATACGCCATGCGCGGGCTTGGCGACCATCGCGGCGAACGGCTTGGTCGGATCGACCCAGTGGCGATAGAGGCCGACATCGCTTTCGTGCCCGTCGAAGCGCTCGATGGCGAGCCAGTCGACGAATTCCTTGTCGGGCTCGGCGGAAATTTCGCCGAGGGCGCGCGCCCAGCCTTCGAGATCCATGATGCCGCGGCGCACCAGGCTGCGGATCATCGCTTCGATACGCGTGCGCAGCGCGGTGTCGAGCTCGGCGGCTTCCTTTTCGAGCCGGCGTTCCAAATGGCGCACGACGGCGCGCAGCGGCGAGGCGATGCGCGCCAGTGCCGCGCGCAGATTCTCCGCCGCCTCGACCAGACCCGGCACCGGCGGCCGCAGATCGACTTCGAGCGAATAATTCGGGTCGCGCGTATCGGCGCGCGCCAAGACTTGTTGCCGCGCCAGCAGCAGAAACGCCTCGCACGGGCCGTTGGGGCGGTTATCGCGCAGCCGCGCCAGCCAGCCTTCGCCGGGTAGGGCGCGCGCCACATTCATCGCATGCTCGAGCGCGCCGACGGCTTCCTCGTCATCGGCGATGAGATCCTCGAGGCGCCGCTTGAGGCCGCGCGCGCGGCTGCGGCGGCCTTCCTCCGCGCCAAGAATCCAGCGCCGCAGCTCGGCGGTTTCCTGCCCGGTCAGCGCCAGCGAAAACGCCGCGTCGGCGGCATCGAACAGATGATGGCCCTCGTCGAATACGAGCCGCGTCGGCAGATTGGAATCGTCGAGGCCGCCCAGCGCCGATTGCACCATCACCAGCGCGTGATTGGCGACAACGATGCGGGCACGCCGCGCGCGACGTACGCTCTTTTCGATGAAGCATTTGTGATAATGCGGACAGGCCGAATGGATACACTCGCCGCGCCGGTCGGCGAGACCGATGCTGCGCGCGCGCCCGATCAGGTCGGGCAGCCAGCCCGGAAAATCGTCGCCGATCATGTCGCCTTCGCGCGTTGCGCCGATCCAGCGCGCCATCAATCCGAGCGCGACCGCGTCGTAGGGACGCAGCGGCAGGCCGGCGATCGCCTCCTCGTAGTTCAGGAGGCAGAGATAATTCTCGCGGCCCTTGCGCACCACGACACGACGCGCCTTGACCAGCGGATCGGGATAGAGCCGGTCGAGCTCGGTCGAGACCTGATGCTGCAAATTCTTGGTGAAGGTGGAAATCCAAACCGGGCCTTGGTTCTTCTCCGCCCACAGGCTGGCAGGCGCGATATAGCCGAGCGTCTTGCCGACGCCGGTGCCCGCCTCGGCCAGCACGAAGTGCGGCTCGTCAGGCGCCTCGCGCGGCAGGAACGCCGCGCTTACCGCGGCGGCGTAATCCGATTGCTGCGGCCGCGGCTCGGCGGCGTCGCCGAGCAGTTCGGCGAGACGCTGGCGCGCCTCGTCCTGCTCCACCGCGACCGCGCCGGCGGGCGGCTCCGGCGCGTATTCAGTCCACTCGCCGAGCTTGCGCCACACAGTCATGCCCGCCGGCGTTTCCGCGTCCGCCGGCGCCGGGCCGAGCGCGCGCAGCACCGCCTCACCCCAGGCCCAGCCGCCGCGCTCCATCGCGACCGCGATCGCGCGCGCCTCCGGATCGCGGGCGAGCGACAATTCCTGGAGCAACGCCTCGGCGGCGGCGATCAGCGCGATTGCATCGCCGTCGATGCCGCTACCGGACGGCGGCAGATCGAGCGAGCGCGCCAGGCCGCGCGGGGTCGGCAGGCAGAACAGCGCGGGGCGCACAAACGCGAAGAGTTCGAGCAGGTCATAAGCGGGGAACGCCTGGACTTTGAGACGCCGCGCCACTGCGCGGGCATGACACAGGAAAGGCGGGGTCGCCCGGGCGCGCGCGGCCGCCTCGCCGAGGGACAGAACCTCGATTTCGCCGTCGGACGTCAGCCACACGGCCTTCGCCGTGCCGACCGCCAGGGAAGGCGCCGCGGGCAAGGCTATTCGTGTCGCGGCGGCAACCGGCTGCATGAGAACAAATGTAGCACGCGCTGCGCGGGAGACAACGACAACCTCTCTTTGTCATTCCCGCGAAAGCAGGAATCCAGATTAGCGACGAGATCGTGGCCCTGGGTCCCTGCTTTCGCAGGGACGACGAGTTAAGAAAGCTACTTTCCACCCACCAACGCGAAGTTGGCGCCTTGGGGATCGAGACCCTGCACGATCCATTGCCCGCCCGGCACGTCGGTCGGCCCGTTCAGCACCTTCCCGCCGCCGGCTTTGATCTTGGGCGTCGCCGCCTCGATGCTTGGCACGTTGACATAAAAGGCCCAGGCGGGGACCGGCATCTGCGCCGGCTTGGTCATCATGCCGCCGATCATGGCGCCGTCGGCGGGGCCGAACATCTGGTACTTGCCGGCGGGCCCCATATCCATCGCCTCGCCCTTCACCCAGCTGAACAGCTTGCCGTAGAAATCGAAAATCGTGGCGCCGTCGACCGCATAGAGCTCGTGCCAGCCGACGTGGCCCGGCTTGTTGATGTCGGCGGGCGAGGAATCGTCGGCGTGCGCCGGCTGGAACAGCGCGAAGGCCGCGCCTTGCGGGTCAGTCACCATGGCGAAGCGGCCGACACCGGGAATATCGTCGGGACCGCGCAACACCTTGCCGCCCGCCGCTTTGAGGTCGGCTGCCGCCTTGTCGGCGTTGGCGACGCCGACATAGCCGACCCAGCCGACCGGCGCGCCGCCCGCCAGCGCCTCCTTGGTCAGCGCAAACGCGCCCGCGACCTGGTCCGCGCCGGCATTGAACAGCGTGTAGTCCATGTCGGGCATCGGTGATTTCGCCGCTTTCCATCCCACCACGTCGGCATAGAATTTCGCCGCCGCGGCGCCATCGGTCGTCATCAACTCGTACCAGACGAATCTGCTGCCGGTTGCCATCGCGTGCCTCCATTGCTTGCCGCTTGACGAATCAGGTTGATATCAACATTATTGTGGCATGTCAAAGATGGGCAACCGTCAAAGCGCCGTGACCGGCGTCGATCGAGCCACGTGCTTGTGCTTTCACGCGCAGCGCGCCGCGCGGTCGCTCGCGCGCCGCTTCGACGAGGCGTTCCGTCCCGTCGGCCTGACCAACGGCCAGTACTCGTTGCTTGTGGCGCTCAACCAGACCGGGCCGGTGAGCATCGGCGGACTCGCCGAGGCGCTCGGCATGGATCGCACCACAATCACCGCGGCGTTGAAGCCGCTGACGCGTCAGGGACGGGTGAGTATCGCGGCCGATCCTGCCGACAAGCGCAATCGTCGCGTGGCCTTGACCAAGATCGGCCATGCCGCACTGGCAGCGGCGCGCCCGCTTTGGCAGGCGACGCATCGCGAAATCGAAAAGCTGCTCGGTCCCGCGGCGCCCGATCGCTTGCGCGAAGATCTGCGCGCGCTGTTCTAGGCGCGCTTGTTCGCCGCCACCGTAGCGGCTAGCGTTCCATTCATGCTCATTTTTCACATGTGCCGCCACGACGAGTGGGAGGCGGCATTGCGTGCCGGCCGCTATGAAGGTTCGTCGCAGGATCGCGCCGACGGCTTCATCCATTTCTCGTCCGCCGACACCGTTGTCGAAAGCGCCGCCAAGCATCGCGCCGGGCAAGCCGGACTGGTGCTGATCGCGGCCGATCCCGACCGTCTCGGCGCGGCGCTCAATTGGGAGCCGGCGCGCGGCGGAAAATTATTCCCGCATCTTTATGGCGCGCTGGAAACGGCCCATGTTACATGGGTGAAGGATTTGCCGCTCGGCGCGGACGGCAATCACGTTTTCCCGCCGCTCGATTGAGGATCATGCTCGCCGACCACGCCCTTGCCCTGTTGCGCCGCCTGCCGCCCGAGATGGCGCATCGCGCCACGCTGCGCGGCCTGGCGTTGGGGCTGGGGCCGCGCCCGCACGTACCCGATCCGCCGCGTCTAGCGACGCGCCTCTGGGGCCGGCTGTTTCCAAATCCTGTGGGACTGGCGGCGGGCTTCGACAAAAACGCCGAGGTGCCAGACGCGATGCTGGCGCTCGGTTTCGGCTTCACTGAGATCGGCACGGTGACACCACGGCCGCAGCCGGGCAATCCCAAGCCGCGCCTGTTCCGTCTCGAGGAGGATCGCGCCGTCATCAACCGGCTCGGCTTCAACAGCGAGGGGCTGGAAGTCGTGAAGCGCCGCCTTGCGAAGCGCAAGGAAAAGCGCGGCATGGTTCTCGGCCCGGTCGGCGCCAATGTCGGGCGCAACCGCGAAACCGGCGACGAGATCGAGGATTATGTCGCGGGCGTGCGCGCGCTGGCGCCGTTCGTGGATTATCTCGTGGTCAACATTTCCTCGCCCAACACGCCGGGCTTGCGCGAGTTGCAGCGCAAGAGCGCGGTCGAGCGGCTGATGGAGCGGCTGTTGCCGGCGCGCGCCGAGGTGGTACCGAACGATCCGCCGCCGCTGCTCCTGAAGATCGCGCCCGATCTCGCGCCGCAGGAGCGCGAGGATCTCGCCGAAGCGGCGCTTGCCGGCCGGGTCGATGGGCTGATCATTTCCAACACAACGGTGGCGCGGCCCGATACGCTGCGCAGCCCCAACGCGCACGAACCGGGTGGGCTCAGCGGCCGGCCGCTCTTCGTAGCCTCGACGCAGCTCATCGCCGACATGACGCGGCTCACCGGCGGGCGCATTCCCATCGTCGGGGTCGGCGGCATCGCTTCGGGCGCCGACGCTTATGCCAAGATCCGCGCCGGCGCCAGCCTGGTGCAGCTCTATACCGCGCTGACCTTTGACGGGGCCGGGCTGGTGACGCGCATCAAGCGCGAGCTCGACGCGCTTCTGGCGCGCGACGGTTTCGCCACCGTCACTGAAGCGGTCGGCAAGGCCTTGCCGCGACAGACCGAGCCCTTGAAGTGACCGCGCATATCATCGGCGGCCTGCGCGAGATCGCCGCGCGCTATGATGGCTATGTACTCGATCTCTGGGGCGTGCTGTTCAACGGGCAGGAACCGACGCCCGGCGCGCTCGATGCGCTGCGCGAATTGCGGAAAGCGGGCAAGCGCACCGTGGTTCTGTCCAACGCGCCGCGCCGCGCGCATCTCGTCGAAAAGCGCATGAACGAGATCGGGATTCCGCAAGGTCTTTACGATCATGTTCACTCCTCGGGCGAGGAGACGTGGCAGCATTTGAGCAAGCGCGACGACGATTTCTACCGCTCGCTCGGCACCGCCTGCTATCACATCGGGCCGCAGCGCGACGACAACATGGTCGAGGGCGTCGGCCTGCGGCGCGTGGCGTCGGTGGAAGACGCCGACTTCATTCTCAATACGGGCCCAGGCGGCGAGGAGAAGCTCGAGGATTTCGAGCCGATGCTTCAAGCCGCGCACCGGCGCGGTCTCAAGATGGTGTGCGCCAATCCCGATCTGGTCGTGGCCTATGGCGATAAGCTCTTCCTGTGCGGCGGCTCGATCGCCCAACGGTATGAGGAGATCGGCGGCACTGTACGCTGGCACGGCAAGCCGCTGCCCGATGTGTACGAGACCGCGTTCAAGCTGCTCGGCATCGCGGACAAAAGGCGCATCCTCGCGGTCGGCGATTCGATCCGCACCGACATCGCGGGCGCCAACGCCGCGGGCATCGATTCATTGTTCGTCGCGACCGGCATCCACGCCGAGGAATTATCGGCGATCGAGCCGCAGCGCCTTGCCGCCGCTTTCGGGGCGCACGGTGAAAACCCGACAACCGTGATCGATTATTTCAAGTGGTGATGCTGGCGACGCCGTTGCCGCGACCCCATATTGCGTTGGCTCCCGATTTGCGGGAGGCTCGGTCGCCTCGACCAAGGAGAGCGTGATGCTTTACGACTACTCCTATTATCCGTATTGGCACCATCATCCGGGCTATGGCCTGGCCGCGACGCTGATTTATTTCCTGCCGGCAATTATCGCCTTCGTGCGCGGTCATCACAGCCGGATCGGCATTCTGCTGCTGAATTTTTTCCTGGGCTGGTCGGGCCTCGGCTGGATTATCGCGCTGGTCTGGTCGCTGTCGCCGGTGCGTTATTACTACTGGCACGCCGAATGGGGCCCGCCGCCTTGGTATCGCGGACCAGGCGCGCGCTGATAGCCGTGTCCGCCGAAAAAGACCCCGCAAAATCATCTCCGTCGATCAACCGCCGCGCGCTGGTGCGCGGACTCGCCGGCGCCGCGATGCCAGTTGCCGTCGCCCTGCCCGCTGCGGCCAAGGCGCTGCTGGCGCCGGCGCGGCCCGAGGATGAAGGCTTTATGCGCGAGGCCATTGACCTGGCCGCGCGCGCCGACTTCCCGTTCGGCGCCGTCATCGTACGCGACGGCAAAGTAATCGGGCGCGGCCTCAATCTCGGCGCCAGCCTCAAGGACCCGACCGCGCATGGCGAGATGATCGCGATCCGGCGCGTGCTGGCGGAAGGCAACCCGGGGGTGCTCAAGGGCGCGACGCTTTATACCTCGGGTGAACCCTGCGCCATGTGCATGGGCGCGATCGCCTGGTGCGGCATTACGCGGTTGGTCTTTGCCGCCTCCCTGGCACAGCTTGCCACCGTCATCGACCAGATCATGATCCCGAGCGCCGAGGTCGCGGACAAGACCGGCTTCGCCACCATCGAGATCACCGGCGGAGTGCTCGCCAGCGAGGCGATGAAGCTCTTCAAACGTTAACCGGAACCGGCCCGCGGCGTTTGACTTGGCCGGCGCCTTCCCCTAAAAAGCGCCTTCCGCCCGACAGCCCGATGTTTGGAGTACCCTGACCGTGAAGCGCACCTATCAGCCGAGCCGGATCGTCCGCAAGCGGCGCCATGGCTTTTTGAAGCGTATGGCCGACACCGGCGGGCGCACCGTGCTGTCTCGGCGCCGCGCCAAGGGCCGCAAGCGCCTGTCGGCCTAAGCCCCCGGTATCATGTCCGCCCTGGCGCGCCTCAAGCGGCGTGCGGAGTTCCTGCGGGTCGCCGGATCGCGGCGGAAATGGGCGGCGCCCGGCCTGGTGCTTCAGGCTGCGCCCAGTCCCGACGACGCTTCCGGCACCCCCCGTATTGGCTTCACCGCCAGCCGCAAGGTCGGCATCGCGGTCGAGCGCAACCGGGCGCGGCGGCGGCTCCGGGCCGCGGTTGCGGCGACGATGCCCCTTCACGCGGCGGCCGGACATGATTACGTATTGATCGCCCGCGCCGAAACGGTTCGGCGCCCCTATGCCGATTTGCTCGGCGATCTCGAAACCGGGCTGAAACGGCTCGGCCTGTGGCGGTGAACGGAAGCATGATCAGCGAAATAACCGGTTCCCTGTTGCGCGGCGCGATCCGGGCCTATCAGCTCGGCCTCGCGCCTGTCCTCGGCAATAATTGCCGCTACGAGCCGTCCTGTTCCCATTACGCCCAGGAAGCGATCCGTCTGCACGGGCCGGGACGCGGCACACTAATGGCGCTGGCGCGGATCGCGCGCTGTCATCCCTGGCATGAGGGTGGCTACGACCCGGTGCCGCCGGCGCATTCGCACTAGGCCGCAGCGATGGAACAACAGCGCAATCTGATTATCGCGGTGGTGATTTCGATCGCCATCCTGATCGGCTTCGAATATTTCGTCGCGCCCAAGGTCAAGCCGACCGCGCATCCCCCGGCGCAGACTCAGGGCCAGTCGGCGGAGCCGGCAACAGGCAAGACCGCCGCCGTGCCGGCAGCGCCGAGCATTGTCGCGGCCCCGGCCCCCGAGACGCGCGCGGCAGCGCTCGGCAAATCGGCACGCGTCAAAATCTCGACGCCGCGCCTCGTCGGCTCCATCGACCTCTCCGGCGCCCGGCTCGACGATCTGACGCTGACCAACTACCGCGAGACCACGGCGCCGGACTCGGCGCTGGTCCAGTTGCTGTCGCCCGACGGCACCGCCGATCCCTATTTCGCCGATTTCGGCTGGGTCGCGGGCGAATCCGCAGTCAAGACGCCCGACGCGACGACGGCGTGGCAGACCGCCGATAAGACCCTCGGCATCGATCATCCCGTGACCCTGACCTGGGACAACGGCCAGGGTTTGCGTTTCACGCGCAAGATCGCGGTCGACGGCGACTACATGTTCACCGTGACGCAGACCGTCGAGAATCATGGCGGCAAGCCGGTAACGCTGTTCCCTTATGCCCGCATCGACCGTGGCGGCAAGACGCCGGTTCAGTCCAACCGCCTGCTTCATGTCGGGCCGCTCGGCGTGCTCGACGGCACACTGCATGAATTGAGCTATGCCGATCTCGCGGCCGACAAGCCGACGCAGATCAAGACGACCGGCGGCTGGTTCGGCTTGACCGACGAATATTGGCTGGCGTCGCTGATCCCCGATCAATCCGAGCCGATCGAAGCGCGCTTCGCCAAGGTGGCGCGGCCGCAGGGCGATTTGTACCAGGTCGATTTCACCGGCAACGCCCACGCGTTGGCGCCGGGCGGATCGGTTACGACATCGGACCGGATTTTCGCCGGCGCCAAGGAAGTGCATCTGCTCGACGATTACGAGTCGCAACTGCACATTCCGCGCTTCGATCGCGCCATCGATTTCGGCTGGTTCTATTTTCTGACCAAACCGATCTTCCTGATCCTCGACGTTTTCTATCGCCACATCGGCAATTTCGGCATTGCGATTCTGTTGTTCACGCTGTGCGTGAAGATATTGTTTTTCCCGCTCGCCAACCGCTCCTACCGCTCGATGAGCAAGATGAAGCTGTTGCAGCCGGAAATGGCGAAGCTCAAGGAGCGGCTCGGCAACGACCGCGAACGGCTCAACCAGGAGACGATGGCGCTCTACAAGCGCAGCGGCGCCAATCCCGCCGCCGGCTGTTTGCCCATTGTAATTCAGATCCCGGTGTTCTTCTCGCTCTACAAGGTTCTGTCGGTCACCATCGAGATGCGGCAAGCACCGTTTTATGGCTGGATCCACGATCTGTCGGTGCCCGATCCGACCAGCCTTCTCAATCTGTTCGGCCTGTTGCCCTGGGCGCCCCCGGCGCATTTGCCGCTGATCGGGTTCCTGTCGATCGGCCTGTGGCCGCTGATCATGGGCATCACGATGTTCCTGCAACAGAAGATGACGCCGACCTCGCCCGACCCGACGCAGGCCAAGATGATGCTGGCGTTGCCGGTGGTGTTCACCTTCATGCTGGCGAATTTTCCGGCCGGGCTGGTGATCTACTGGGCCTGGAACAACACGCTGTCGATCGCCCAGCAATGGCTGATCCTGCGCCAAGTCACCGCCCAAAAGAATCCGGTCAAAGCTTAGGCGCCGTTTATCCGCCCGAGCTTGCACCCGATCCGTCGTGGATCGAGGCGGGGCGAAAATTGTTCGCGGGTTCGTGCGAATTCTGCGCCGGCGCCGCGCGCGAGGACGCATTGCCCGCGGGCAGCCTGCCCGAGCTGGCGCTGGCGGGGCGCTCCAATGTCGGCAAGTCGAGCCTGCTCAACGCCCTCACCGGCCGCAAGGCGCTGGCCCGCGTCTCGCATACGCCCGGCCGCACGCAACAGATCAATTTCTTCGACCTCGGCGGCCGCCTGATGCTGGTCGATCTGCCGGGCTACGGCTATGCCGCCGCGCAGAAGCGCGTCGTCGCCAATTGGAATCGCCTGATCGAGCATTATCTCAAAGGCCGCGCCGGGCTGCGCCGCGTACTCCTGCTCGTCGATGCGCGTCACGGCATCAAGCCCGCCGACCGGCGGCCGATGGCGATGCTCGACGAGGCGGCGCTGTCCTATGCCGTGGTGCTGACCAAGTGCGACCAGGTAAAACCGGAGGCGCTGGCAAAGCTCGCGGCGGCGACCGCTTCCGACCTCGCCAAGCATCCCGCCGCCTATCCGGCGCTCTATCTCACCAGCGCCCATGACGGCAGCGGGATCGCCGAACTGCGCGGCGCGCTCGCGGAACTGGCGGCGGGCGGCGGCGCAAGCTAGATTGCCCGCGCCATGAGCGACGACACCAAAGCCGCCATCGATCCACATAGCAAGGCCGCGACCCTCGCGGCCGCCCTGCCCTATCTCAAGCGCTATGCCGGCAAGACCGTGGTGGTGAAGTACGGCGGCCACGCCATGGGCCAGGAGGAACTGGGGCGCCTCTTCGCCGCCGACGTGGTCCTGTTGAAGCAGGTCGGGCTCAATCCCATCGTGGTGCATGGCGGCGGGCCGCAGATCGGCGCGATGCTGGAGCGGCTCAAGATCAAGTCGTCGTTCATCGACGGGCTGCGCGTCACCGACCGCGCCACAGTCGAGATCGTCGAGATGGTGCTGTCAGGCTCGATCAACAAGGAGATCGCGGCAGCGATCAACAGCGCGGGTGGACGCGCGATTGGCTTGTCAGGGAAAGACGCCAGCCTGATTCGCGCAAAGCAGCTGACGCGGAAGAAAAAAGACCCCGATAGCAATATCGAGAAAGTGCTCGATCTCGGCTTTGTCGGCGAGCCCTACGCGGTCGACGCCAAGGTGCTCGAGACGCTGATCCAGTCGGACGTGATCCCAGTGATCGCGCCGATCGGCGTCGGCGACAACGGCGAGACTTTCAATATCAACGCCGATACCGCCGCCGGCGCGGTCGCCGCCGCGATGCGCGCGACGCGCCTCCTCCTTCTCACCGACGTCACCGGCGTGCTCGACAAGAACAAGAGGCTGATGACCGATCTCTCGGTCGAGAAGGTGCGTGCGCTGATCGAGGACGGCACGATCTCCGGCGGCATGATCCCCAAGGTCGAAACCTGCGTCGACGCGGTGCTGGGCGGCGTCGAGGCCGCGGTCATCATCGACGGCCGCGTGCCGCATGCCATCCTTCTAGAGCTATTTGCCGAGGGCGCCGGCACGCTGATCCGGCGCCGCTCGCGCGGGAAAAAAGACTAATCGCTAGGGCCGCAGGCCCTGTTTCAACGCCGCGTATTCCGGATGCGCCCGGGGGATCAGCCCGTGGCGCAGCGCGAAGTCGATAATCACCAGATTGACGTTGAACTTGAAATCGTCGGTGCGGTCGACGCGGTCCAGCACTTCGGCTGCATCCATCAACATGAACGCGACGATCTCGCCGTCATGGGGATGCGGCGTGAAGTCGGCGGGCGTTTCGAGATCGTAGATATAGAGCGTATCGTCGCGCGCGCCGGTGCTCCATTCCATGCGATACCCGATCGCGCCTTTTGCCACCGCGCGCGACGCCAGCGCCTTGTCCATGCCGGCTTCCTCGCCGGCTTCCTTCAACAGCGTGTCCTCGATGCCGTGCGGATAGCCGATGCCGCCAGCGACAAGATTGTCGAGCTTGTCGGGATCGACTTTCTTGTCCGGCGCTCGCCGCCCGATCCAAAGCTGGATCCGGCCCGCTGTGTCGCGTCGCCAGCCGTTGAGATGCACGCCATAGGCGCGCACGCCGAGGAGCGGCACCGCGCCGCGGTCGATCTTGAACAGCGGCGGATCGCCCCAGACCGGCGTCACACCGAAGGACTCATTGCGCCATTTCGACACCGCGCCGTCGGCCACCAGCGCCTCGACCACGCGGTCGACGGCGTCGCTGATTTCGTCGAAGCCGCCCCGCGCGGTCAGCGTGACGGTCTTGTCATCGACCACGAAAATTTCAGGGAAGCGCGCGAGAAGCGCGGCGTTGTCGTCGCGCACCCAGCCGATCCGTTTGCCGCGGAATTGCAGCGGGCGAAACCGGCGCGCGTCGAAACGATTGCAATATTCGAGATGCCTCAACAGGCCCATCGCCCGGTCCCAGACGCGTCAGCTCGCCTCGAGCTCGCTGTCCCAATAGAGAAAATCGCGCCAGGAGTGATGTAAAAAATTGGGCGGGAATCCCCGCCCGTGTTCCTGCAACAAATTGCTGGTCGGTTGTTGGGGATCGCGGCGCGGATACATATGCGCCTCATGCGGCAGACGGCTGCCTTTTTGGAGGTTGCACGACGAGCATGCGGTGACGACGTTCTGCCACGTCGTCTTGCCGCCACGCGAGCGCGGCACGAGGTGATCGAAGGTCAGTTCGTGCGAAGCGAAAGGCTCGCCGCAATACTGGCAGGTGAAGCGGTCGCGCAGGAACACGTTGAACCGGGTAAACGCCGGACGCCGCGCAGCCGGGATGTATTCTTTCAGTGAGATGACGCTGGGTAGCCGCATCGCGTAGGATGGGCTACGCACCACGCGGTCGTAGTGCGACACGATGTTGACGCGGTCGAGGCATACCGCTTTCACGGTGTCCTGCCAGGACCAGAGCGACAGCGGGAAGTAACTCAGCGGACGGAAATCCGCGTTCAGGACCAACGCCGGACAATTATCTAACAGAGACAAGACCAAACCTCACGGCTGACCGCCCCTTTGCCCTGCTAAAACAAGGCGGGCGCATCCTGCCATGAGATGCGCCCGCGTTAAAGCAACAAAATCGCGTGAGTAGTCGTACCTGTTCCTACTTTATGTAGGGGCAGCCGCCGTCATGCAACGGACGGAACGCTTTGTCGCCGGGGATGGTCGCGATCAGCTTCGCAAGATCGCGCGGCCCCTTCGACTCGGACGGCTTCTTGACCTGCACCAGATAGACGTCGTGCACCATGCGGCCGTCGGGACGCAGCACACCGTGCTTGGTGAAGGCGTCGTCGACGACGTGCTGTTGCATCCACGGGAAGATCTTCTTGGGATCGTCCGACTTGGTGGCCTGCGCCGCGAGCAGATAGGTCCGGGTCGCGGAATAGAGGCCCGCCATCAGATAGGGCGCCATGGTCTTTTGCCGCTTCTCGAATTCGTCGGCCCAAGCCTCCGACTTCGGCGGGTTGGCGTCGCGGTACCAGGGAAGCGCCATCATCATGCCCTGCGTCGCCTGCAAGCCGCCGGCGCCCGCGATGGCTGAGAGATCCATGCTGAGCGGTACGACTTTCACGCCCTTCGCGATCAGGCCGAATTCGTTGGCCGCCTTGATGGCGTTGTTCATGTCGGGACCGGCGTCGCCGAGCGCCACGACGTCGGCACCCGAGTTTTGCGCCTGAAGGATGAAGGACGACATGTCGCCGGCGTTGAACGGATGGAACACCGTGCCGACGATTTCGCCGCCTGCCTTCTTGACCGAGGCGGTCACGCCCGCGACAAGCGCCTTGCCGTAGGCGTAGTCAGCCGAGAGGATGAACCACTTTTTGCCAAGCATCGGCAGCGCCTGGCCGAGATTCGGAAGCTGATAGGTGTCGTAGGTCCATTGCGCGCTATAGGGCGAGCACTGCTTGCCGGTGAGCTGATCGGAGCCCGCCATGCTGTACAGGACCGCCTTGCCCTTTTCGCGCGCCACGCCCTGAACCGCCAGCGCAACGCCGGAATAGACCACGTCGAGAATCGTGTCGACCTTTTCGGTATCGTACCAACGCCGCGCCAGCGCGACGCCGACATCGGGCTTGTCCTGGTGGTCGCCGTGGATCACCACGATCGGCACGCCGTTGATCTTGCCGCCGAACTCGTCGACCGCGATCTGCACGCTGACGACAGGCGCCATGCAATTGTCGACGCAATAAGGACCGGAGAAATCGTCGAGAATGCCGAGCTTGATCATATTGTCGGAGTACTGCGCGTTCGCGGCGCCCGACAGCGCCATCGCGGCGGCAAGCGCCGCCATGCCGAGAATTTTCTTCAACTTTACCTCCCTCGCCTCGCGCCGCGGCAGCGTCCTGGCCGCAGCGATTTCTATGACCTTATTGAACGCGTCCGATGGCGTCAACGCCCGTCAGTTCGCTTTAATATAAGGACAACCGCCCTCCGCCATCGGGCGGAACGCCTTGTCGCCTGGGATGGTCGCGATCAGCTTCGAGAGATCGTCCGGGCCTTTGGATTCTGAGGGTTTCTTGAGCTGCTCAGATAGACGTCGTGCACCATGCGGCCGTCAGGACGCAGCACGCCATGCTTGGTGAATGCGTCGTCGATGACGTGGGCGCGCATATAGTCGAAGATCGACTTGGGATTGTCGGTCTTGGTCGCTTGCGCCGCGAGAAGATAGGTCCGCACCGCCGAATACAGGCCGACGAAAAGATAGGGCGCCGGCGTGCCCTGGCGCTTCTGGAATTCCTTGGAATAGGCGAGACCCTTTTCCCCGGTCGCGCCCGGATACCACGGCAGCGGCAGGAACATGCCGCCGACCACGTTGAGCCCGCCCTGTTGCTCGACGAACGGCAGATCGAGGCTGATCGGCACGATCTTCACGCCGGAATCGACCAAGCCGAATTCCTTGGCCGCCTTGATCGTGTTGGTCATGTCGTTGCCGGAATTTGCCAGCGCGATGACGTCGGCTTTGGAAGCCTGCGCCTGCAAGATGAAGGACGAGGCGTCGTTGACGTTAAAGGGATGGAAGATTGTCCCAAGCACCTTGCCGCCGGCCTTCTCGACATTGGCCTTGATCTGAGTCGCCAGAATCTTGCCGTAGGCGAAATCGGTCGCGACGATGAACCAGGACTTGCCGAGATAGGGCACCGCCTCGCCGATCGTCTTGCCGAACTGGTAGGTGTCGTAGGTCCAGTGCGCGCTATAGGGCGCGCATTGCTTGCCGGTGAGATCGGACGAGCCGGCCGTCGAATAGAGCACCGCTTTATTCTTGCTGCGGGCGATATTTTGCACCGCGAGCGCGACCGACGAATTGACCACGTCGACGATCACGTCGACCTGTTCGAGGTCGTACCATTTGTTGGCCAACGACACGCCGATATCGGGCTTGTTCTGATGATCGCCCCAGATGATCTCGATCGGCACGTCGCCGATCTTGTTGTGGAATTCGTCGGCGGCGATGCGCACCGCGTTGACCGGCCCCATGCAATTGCCAAGGCAGAACTGGCCCGAGAAATCGTCGAGCACGCCGATCTTGACCTTGTTGTCCGAGAATTGCGCTTGCGCGGCGCTCGCTCCCAGCGAGAAGACGGCGGCGGCGAACAGACCCAAAATCTTGTTCATTTTCTCACCTCGCAGAATGGCGCGTCAGGATTTACGACGCCAGAAGTAGATACCTCCGCCCACGACGATGACCACGACGATCACCACGATGATAAGGGTCGTATGGTCCTCCGAAGCCGGAGCGGACGGCGCCACCTCCGGTTTGGCGGGCGTCAGCTTGTCTGGGTGCGCCGCCGGCGCCGGAGCCTCCGCAGCCGCGACTTTCGTCGTCACAAACGGACAACCGCCTTCGGACATTGGCCGGAACGCCTTGTCGCCGGGAATCGTCGCGATCAGTTTGACGAAATCGTCCGGCCCTTTGGATTCCGACGGCTTCTTGACCTGAACCAGATAGACGTCGTGCACCATGCGGCCGTCGGGCCGGAGCTTGCCGCCGGTGGCGAACGCGTCGTTGACGGGCGTCTCGCGCATCTTGGCGAACACCGGTTTCGGGTTGTCGGTACCGGTCGCCTTGATGGCGAGCAGATAGTTGTGCACGACCGAGTACAGCCCGGCCATCAGATAGCCCGGCATCACGCCCTGCACTTTCTTGAACTTCACGGCGAATTCCATCGCCTCGGGCTTGAGGCCGGGATACCACGGCAAGGTCATCATCATGCCTTGGGCGACATTGAGACCGCCGATGCCGTCGATGAACGGCAGGTCGAGCGACAGCGGCACGATCTTGATGCCGGCGTCGACCAGGCCGAACTCCTTCGCGGTCTTGATCGCGTTGGTGAGGTCGCCGCCGGCATTCGCGAGCGCAATCACCTGCGCGCCCGACGATTGCGCCTGGAGCATGAAGGACGACATGTCGTTGGTGCCGAAGGGATGCACCACCGAGCCCACGACCTTGCCGCCCGCCGCCGTCACGAACTTGCGGACATTGGCCTCGAGCGTCTTGCCGAAGAGATAGTCGGGCGTGACGATGAACCAGGTCTTGCCGAGCTGCGGCACCGCCTCGGCGATGCTCTTGCCGAACTGATACGTGTCGAAGGTCCATTGCGTCGTGTAGGGCGCGCATTCCTTGCCGGTGAAGTCGGGTGAGCCGGTCGAGGACATCAGCACCGCCTTGCCGCGGTCGCGCGCGATGCGGTTGGCGGCAAGGCCCACCGAGGAATTGGTGATGTCGGCGATGGCGTCGACTTGTTCGACGTCGAACCATTTGCTGACCAGCGCGGCGGCGGCGTCGGGCTTGTTCTGGTGATCGCCCCAGATGATCTCGATCGGCGCGCCGGCGATCTTGTTGCCGAATTCCTCGGCCGCGATGCGGCTCGCCGTCACCGGCCCCATGCAATTGCCGTTGCAATACTGGCCCGAGAAATCGTCCAGCACCGCGATCTTGATCTTGTTGTCGGAGATCTGCGCCGCGGCGGGGGTCGCCAGAATCGCGGCAAGCAACACCGCCGCGCCCGGAATCCGCATCGAGTCCCTCCTCGGTTTTATCCTTGCGGGCGAGGCTAGAAGCGCCGGTTCAGTGCGTCAACCGGTCTATAGAATTTTACCTGGGTGACAAGCCCCGCTCAGTGCACGTCTTTCCAGACTTTGCGCTTCGCGCCGTAGAGCACGCCGGTCATGGCGAGGAGGAACAGGATCGCCTTGGCGCCGGTCTGCTTGCGGTCTTCCATGTAGGGCTCGGCCGCCCATGTCAGGAAGGTCGCGACGTCATGCGCTTCCTGCGCCAGCGTCGCCTTGGTACCGTCCTGAAACTTCACCGTGCTGTCGGCGAGCGGCGGCGGCATCGAGATGGCGTGGCCGGGGAAGTAGGTGTTGTACATTTTGCCTTGCGGCAGCGCGAAACCCTTGGGCGCGTCGGTGAAGCCGTTGAGGATGCCGTAGACGTAATCCGGCCCGCCCTCGCCCCAGAGATATTCGAGGCCCTTGCCCCGCGCCTTCACGATCACCGAGAGATCGGGCGGCGCCGCGCCGCCATTGGCCGCGCGCGCGGCTTGCTCGTTGGGGAACGGCGACACGAAAGCGTCCTGCGGCTTGCCGGGCCGGCGGAACATCTCGCCCTGATCATTGGGCCCGTCCTCGACTTGTTTCTGCGCCGCGATCGCCGCGACTTCGGCGTCGCTGAAGCCGATGCCGCCGCCCGGCCCGTCGGGACCAAGATCGCGGTAATGCAACAGCTTCATCGAATGGCAGTTGGAGCAGACCTCGTTATAGACCTGGAAGCCGCGCTGCAACGAGCCGCGATCAAACGTACCGAACACGCCGGCGAAGGACCAATCCTGATGCGGCGCCTCGATTTCCTCTTGCGCGAACGCGGCTGGGGAGAACATCAGCGCGGCGCCCAGCGCCGCGATCGTGGCGAGGCGCATCATTCCGCGGCTCCCGGTTGGGCGGAGGCCGATGGCACGCCGCTCTTCTTGGTGACCGCGGCGGCGATGCTTTCGGGCAGCGGCAGAGGCCGCTCGAACCAGCCGATCAACGGCAACAGCACGATGAAATGGAGGAAGTAATAGAAGGTCGCGATGCGGCCGACGACGATATAGGCGCCCTCGGGCCGATGCGCGCCGACCGTGCCCAGCGCGACCACGTCGATCACCAACAGCCAGAACACCCACTTGTGGATCGGCCGGAAATACGAGCTGCGCACCCGCGACGTGTCGAGCCACGGCAGCAGGAACAGGATGAAGATTGCCGCGAACATCGCCAGCACGCCGATTAGCTTGTCCGGGATCGAGCGCAGGATCGCGTAGAACGGCAGCAGGTACCATTCCGGCACGATCTCCGACGGCGTCTGCAGCGGATTGGCCTGGATGTAGTTCTGCGGGTCGCCGAGCGCGTTCGGCAGTTCGAACACGAAGATCGCATAGATGATCAGGAACACGCCGAGCCCGAACATGTCCTTGATCGTGTAGTACGGATGGAACGGGATCTGGTCCTGCGGGCCCTTGACCGCGATGCCAAGCGGATTGTTGGAGCCGTGCTGCCGCAGCGCGATGAGGTGCAGCCCGACCACGCCCGCGATCACGAACGGCAGCAGGTAGTGCAGCGAGAAGAACCGGTTGAGCGTCGGATTGTCGACCGCGAAGCCGCCGAGGAGCCAGGTGTGGATCGGATTGCCGATCACTGGGATCGCCGTGAACAGATTGGTGATGACGGTGGCCCCCCAATAGCTCATCTGCCCCCACGGCAGCACATAGCCGAAGAACGCGGTCGCCATCATCAGCAACAGGATCAGCACGCCGAGCATCCACAAGAGCTCGCGCGGCTCCTTGTACGAGCCGTAATAATAGCCGCGGAAAATGTGGATATAGACCACGATGAAAAAGAACGACGCGCCGTTCATGTGGAGATAGCGCAACAGCCAGCCGTAATTCACGTCACGCATCAGCCGCTCGACCGAATTGAAGGCGTGGTCGACATGCGGCGTGTACTGCATGGCGAGGAAAATCCCCGTCACGATCATGATCACCAGCATAATCCCGGCGAGCGAGCCGAAATTCCACCAGTAATTCAGGTTGCGCGGCTCGGGATAATCCATCGCCGCGTCCTGCATGAAGCTGAAGATCGGCAGGCGCGTGTCGATCCATTTGACGAGGCGATTGTTTGTACGAACCGTCGAAGGAGTGCCTGACATCGCCGTCGTCCTAAATCTGCTCGATCGAATCGAGGCTGAAATCGCCGCCATCGGGCGGGTTCTCGCCGATCCGGATCACCGTTTTCGACACGAACCGGTACGGCGGCACCGGCAGATTGTACGGCGCGGGAACGCCGCTGTAGACGCGACCCGACAGGTCGTAGCGCGAACCGTGGCATGGGCAGAAATAGCCGCCGAGCCAACCGGGGCTAACGCTATTAGCCTGGGGCATGAAACTCGGGATGCAGCCGAGATGGGTGCAGATGCCGACCAGCACGAGATATTGCGGCTGGATCGAGCGGTTCCAGTTCTTGGCGTAGCCGGGCTGCTGCAACACGTCGGAGTCAGGATCGCTCAGCAGCGAAATATCTTTGGTGTCCTGCAGCGTCTTCAACAGATCGGGCGTGCGGTTGACGATGAAGATCGGCCGCGAGCGCCACAGCACCACGATCTGTTGGCCGGGCTGCACATGGCTGAGATCGATGTCGACCGGCGCGCCGGCGGCGAGTACGTCGGCTGACGGGTTCATGCTGTCGATGAACGGCCAGGCGACGCAAGCCGCGCCAACCGCCGCAATGGCGTTGCCGGCAATGGTCAGAAAATCGCGCCGCGAGGCAGCGCCATGACCGCCCGACAGGGCCGCTCCCGCTCCCGGCTTACCGTGCGCCAGATCCGCCATCCGTTACCTCGTTCGCTACAACCTATTCCCCGCCCCATAGCGCCGCGCAGGCTGGGCAGCGGCAAGCTATATTGTTGAAATACCGTCGCTATGCGACATCCTGCCGCATAAAACGGGCAGCGCGAGAACAGTGTAGCTTGACCGCCATGACTGACCAACAGCAACAGGCCCAGGCCTGGTTCGAGTCGCTCCGCGACCGGCTCTGCGCCGCGTTGGAGGCGATCGAGGATGAGCATGCGGCAGCCCAGCCCGGCGGTGAGCCGGCGGGCCGCTTCGCGCGCAAGGCCTGGCCGCGCGAGGGCGGGGGCGGCGGCACCATGGCCCTGATGCGCGGCCGCGTGTTCGAAAAGATCGGGGTCAATGTCTCGACCGTATGGGGCGAGTTCTCGCCCGAGTTCCGCGGCCAGATCCCGGGCGCCGCCGGCGACGGCAAGTTCTGGGCCAGCGGCATCTCGCTGGTGTCGCATCCGCGCTCGCCGCTGGTGCCGGCTGCCCACATGAACACGCGCCATCTGCGCACGAGCAAGACCTGGTTCGGCGGCGGCGCCGACATGACGCCGGTCTATCCCGACGAGACCGACACGCGCGATTTCCACGCCGCGCTCCAGGCCGCGTGCGACGCGCATGACCCCGGCCACTACGCGCGCTTCAAGAAATGGTGCGACGAATATTTCTTCATCAAGCATCGCAACGAAGCGCGCGGCGTCGGCGGCATTTTCTATGACTATCTCGAGAATGACTGGGCGCGCGACTTCGCCTTCACGAAGGCCGTCGGCGAGGCGTTTCTCGACATCTATCCGCGACTCGTGCGGCGCCACGTGATGAAGCCCTGGACCGAGGCGCAGCGCCACGACCAACTGGTCAAGCGCGGCCGCTATGTCGAGTTCAATCTGATCTATGACCGTGGCACGCTGTTCGGCCTCAGGACCGGAGGCAATATCGAGGCGATTCTGATGTCGCTACCGCCCGAGGTCAGCTGGCCTTGATTGGCACAACTCCCCGGTGCGACTCGGGGCAGTCGGCTTGCCTTGCGGTCGACGGCGACAATTGTTAGCTACAATCCCATGCAACAGGCCGTGCGTATCGCGCCGTCGATCTTGTCGGCGGATTTTTCCCGACTCGGCGACGAGGTCGAGGCCGTCACCAAGGCCGGCGCCGACTATATCCATGTCGACGTCATGGACGGGCATTTTGTCCCGAACCTGACCATCGGGCCGGCGGTAGTGAAGGCGCTGCGCAAGCATTCGAAGCTGCCGTTCGACTGCCACCTGATGATCGCGCCGTGCGATCCCTACATCCCGGATTTTGCCGCCGCGGGCGCCGACATCATCACGGTGCATCCCGAGGCAGGGCCGCACCTCCACCGCTCCATCGAACTCATCAAGCATCTCGGCAAGAAAGCGGGCGTCGCGCTCAACCCGGCGACACCGATCGAATCTATCGAGCATGTCCTCGACATCGTCGATCTGGTTTTAGTAATGAGCGTCGATCCCGGTTTCGGTGGCCAGAGCTTCATCGCGAGCTGCACGAACAAGATCAAGTCGCTGCGCCAGCGCATCGACGCGATGGGCCGCGCCGTCGATCTCGAAGTCGATGGCGGCATCAACCCGGACACGGCGCGCATCGCAATCGCTGCGGGCGCCGATGTGCTGGTCGCCGGCACTGCGACCTTCGACAAGGGCCCGGCGGCCTACGCCGCAAACATCAAGCGCCTGCGTGGCGAGGCAACCAAACGATGAGTCTCGCCAACGTCTACTACGGCTCTGCCCTCTACCATCTCAGTCTGTGGGCGCGGCCGCCCGCGGGCCTTGCCATCGCGTGGGACCGGCGCTGGCCCGGCGACGCGGCGCGCGGCGCCGAGTTGCAGGCGGGCGAATTCCGCTTCGCCGGCGAGCTTGTGCGCAGCCGGTTGCCGCCCTGGGACGCAGTCGGGGTGCGGCCCGAATATCTCGCCAAGCTTCACGGTTTCGGCTGGCTCGGCGATCTTCTCGCCGCGCCCGGCGCTGCATTTTACAACGCCGGGGAATGGACACGGCACTGGCTCGATCAATGTGATGCCTGGAGCGAAATCGCGTGGCGGCCCGACGTGCTGGCGGAACGGCTGGCGGCGTGGACCGAGCATTTCACCTCGATCGCGCGTGATGACGAGTTTCGCCGCCGTCTGATCGCGAGCTACACGCGCCAAGCGCATCATCTGAACCGGGTCGCGGCCAAATCGGCGCCGGGCTTGCCGCGGTTGGGCGCGTTGCGCGGCCTCGTCATCGCATGGACCGCGCTCGATCACCCGACGCGCCGCGATCGCGCGCTCCAACGCTTCATGAAGGAAGTCGACGCCCAGATCCTGCCCGACGGCGGGCATGTCGGACGCAGCGGATATGCGCAGTTGGTTGCGCTGCGCTATCTTATCGACGTGCGCGATGCGCTGCTCGCGGCAAATCTCGACATTCCCGGCGCGCTGCAATCGGCACTCGACCGTGCCGCGCCGATGCTGCGGTTCTTCCGCCACGGCGATAACAAGTTCGCGCTGTTCAACGGCACCAACGAAGCGGACTCGCCGCGCATCGAGCAGGTGCTGAACCGCGCGGATTCGAAAGGCCGCGCGCCGGTCAGCGCGCCCTATGTCGGGTTCCAGCGGCTTCAGGCCGCGCGCACGCTGATCATCATGGACACCGGCGCGCCGCCGCCACCCGGCTCAGACCGCGATGCGCATGCCGGCACCCTCGCGTTCGAGATGAGCCACGGCAAGGAGCGCCTCATCGTCAATTGCGGCGCCTATCGCGGCCCGAGCGAGGATTGGCGCGCATTGACCCGCGCCACCGCCGCGCATTCCACGGTGATCGTCGCCGATCACAATTCGTCACAGATCTGGCCCGAAGGTGGCATCGGACGCCGCGCTAACAACGTCATGTGCGAACGCGCCGAGGATCAGGGCAGCCAATGGATCGAAGCGAGCCATGACGGCTACGAGGCGGCGTTCGGACTGACCCATGCGCGGCAACTGTTCCTGTCGGCCGACGGTGACGATCTGCGCGGCGAGGATCGCCTGACCGGGAGCGCCGGCCAGAATTTCTGCGTCCGGTTTCATCTCCATCCGTCGGTGCAGGTGTCGCTGATCCAAGACGGCGCGGCGGCGCTGTTGCGTCTGCCGAGCGGCATCGGATGGCGCCTGCGCGCGCAAGGCGCGGCGATTAGTCTCGCGGATTCGATCTATCTCGGCGGCGAGACTTTGCGCAAGTCGCGCCAGATCGTGCTCGACGGTCATGTCGGCAGCGACGGCGCGATGGTGAAATGGGCGCTGCGCCGCGAACAACGCGTCGAGGCGAAACGCGCGACCGATGGCGGCGATACCGATGGCGAATGAGGGCCTGCGCCCGGTGCGGCGCGCCCTCCTGTCGGTTCACGACAAGACCGGCATCGTCGATCTTGCCAAATCGCTCGCGGGCTTTGGCGTCGAGCTGATCTCTTCGGGCGGCACGGCCAAGAGGCTGAGCGACGCCGGCCTCAAGGTGCGCGAAGTCGCGGAGGTGACGCGGTTTCCGGAAATGCTCGATGGCCGCGTCAAAACGCTGCATCCGGCGATTCACGGCGGTCTCTTGGCGCGGCGCGACAAGCCCGATCATCTCGCCGCCATCGCCGCGCAGGGCATCGCGCCGATCGACCTGCTGGTGTCGAACCTTTATCCCTTCGTCGAGACGGTGGCGAGTGGCGCCAGCTTCGACGATTGCATCGAGAATATCGATATCGGCGGTCCCGCGCTGATCCGGGCGGCGGCGAAAAATCATGACGACGTGGCGGTGGTCGTCGAGCCCGGCGATTACGCCGCGCTGCTCGATGCTCTGACCGCGCACAAGGGCGCGACCAATCTCGCGCTGCGCCGCTCGCTTGCCGCCAAGGCGTTCGCGCGCACTGCGTCATACGACGCGGCGGTGGCGTCGTGGTTCGCCAAACAGCAGGGCGAGATTTTCCCCCAGATCCTCACCGTTGCCGCGACGCGGCGGCAACTGCTGCGCTATGGCGAGAACCCGCATCAGCAGGCGGCGTTCTATGTCGAGGCGGCGCCCTCCGGGTTGGGCGCGGCGCGCCAACTTCAGGGCAAGGAACTGTCCTACAACAATCTCAACGACACCGACGCCGCCTATGCACTGGTCGCCGAGTTCGCGCGCCCGGCGGTCGTGATCGTCAAGCACGCCAACCCGTGCGGCGTCGC
>JANWJX010000036.1 GCA_025451725.1 Allostellaceae bacterium | reverse complement strand
CGAAGGCATCATCCGCGCGCCGGGCGACATCGGAACCATCGAGACGGTGACGACCGATCTTGGCATCGAGTTGCGCATGGATCTGAACGCGGGAAGCCGCGGTGTGTTCGCCGAGCGGCGGCGTCACATGGCAGGGCCGAGCGGCTGCGGCCTGTGCGGCATCGAAAGCCTTGAAGAGGCGATGCGCGCGCTGCCCAGGGTCGTGGACGGGCTGACGCTGCATCCGGCGCAGATCGCTGCGGCGATGAAATCGCTCGGCGAGGCGCAGCAATTGAACAAGGCGGCGCGCGCGATTCACGCCGCCGCGTTCTGGCAACCGGGCGTGGGCCTCGTCGCGCTGCGCGAGGATGTCGGCCGCCACAACGCGCTCGACAAGCTGGCGGGCGCGGTGGCGCGCGCGGGCATCGCGCCGTCGGGCGGCATCGTGCTGCTGACCAGCCGGGTTTCGATCGAATTGGTGCAGAAAGTCGCGATCATGGGCGCGCCGATCATGGTCGCGGTGTCCGCGCCGACCGCGCTCGCGATCCGCATGGCGGAACAGTCCGGCATCACGCTCGTCGGCATCGCGCGCGACGATGAATTCGAAATCTTCACGCGGCCCGACCGCATCCTTCAAACGGTGGCCGATCATGTCGCCTGACGCCAAGCTCGTTTACAACGCCAACCAGATCGCGAAATTCTTTCATCATCGCCCGGAAGCGCAGGCGGTGTCCGACACGGCGGATCATCTCAAGAAATACTGGGACCCCCGGATGCGCCATCACATCGTCAAATTGCTGCGCCAAGGCGCCGAAGGGTTCGACCCGATCGTGAAAAAAGCGGTCACCGACATCGCGGTCGACTTCAAAGACCACCACCTCCATCCCTCGGCTCCCGAGGGCGAAGAATAAATCGCCCGGAACCTTTCTGCGGGTGCGTCGGTTGTCGCCTGAGGGGGCATCCTTAGGAGGACATTCGATGAAGAAGCTTGCTTTGACGCTTGCCGGGGCCACGCTCGCTCTCGGCACCTTGGCGCTGACCGCCACCAACGCGTCGGCCGCGGTGGTGTGCAACGGCGCTGGCTATTGCTGGCATACCCAAACGGCCTATCACTACGAGCCGACATTCGGAGTCACGATTCATCCCGACGGCTGGAAATGGGACGCCAACGAGCATTACGCCTGGCACGAGCATGAAGGCCGCGGCTATTGGCGCGATGGCGCCTGGGTCACGTTCTAACGCACGACCGTTTCGATGGGAAAGGGCGGCTTCTGTCGCCTTTTTTCTTTATTCAACCTAAGCGATGATATCCGGCAGAAGCTGACTTTCCAGCTTGGCGATCTGATCCTTTAAGGCGAGCTTGCGGCGCTTCATTTTTTGCAGGCGAATGCCGTCGCCGGCGCCTTGCTCGACCTTCGCAATCTGCTCGTCGAGTTCGCGGTGCTCGGTTTTCAGCGCGGCGATCTTTGCCTTGACGGCTTCGACATCTAGGTCCATGCGCTACTCCGATGCGACACTATACCAAATAATGGTAGTGGCACGTGAACGAGAGCGACTCCGCGATGGACTCGGTGCACGACGCGTTGTGGCGATTCTCGATCGTCTTCTACGCCCGGCCCGGCGTCGCAGATGCGTGCCTCGCGGTGCAAGACCGACACGGCAAGGACGTCAACATATTGCTGTATGCGATCTGGCACGGGCTGAGCGGCCGCGGCCGGCTGAGGCCCGATCAAGTCGTCGCGGCGGATCGCGCGGTGGCGAAGTGGCGGAGCGGCAGGGTCGAGCCGCTGCGTGCGCTGCGCCGCGGGACCAAGGGCACACCCGGCGCCGCCGAACTGTATCGAGCCTTGAAGGCTGCCGAATTACAGGCTGAGCGGCTCGTCCAGCATCGGCTCTCCGCGATGGCCTCACCCGCCCAAGTAGCAGATCAGGCCGCCCGGCTCGCGGATGCCGACGCTAATCTCACGCTGTATCTCGGGCCGGAACCGGCTGTCGAGGCCGCCGCCCTGCGAATCGCCGTCAGGGATGCCACCGAGTCCGGTTGATCCAACCTTTTCGTTCCGCCCATATTCCTGTGGATATATATTCTCCAAGACATAGCGAAAGCGGATCGTCATGAAGCGCGGTGGGCGGGGTGGGTTGGTCGCGGCGGCGTTTGCCGCCCTGGCGCTGGCGTCGGCGCCGGTGATGGCGAAGGACACCGTGGTGTTCGCGGCCGCCAGTCTCAAGAACGCGCTCGATGATGCGGTCGCCGCCTACGCCAAGGCCGGCAGGGGCAAGGTCGTGGTGTCCTATGCGGCGTCCTCGGCGCTGGCGAAGCAGATGGAAAGCGGCGCCGCGGCCGACATTTTCATCTCGGCCGACCTCGATTGGATGAACGACGTCGAAAGGCACGATCTGATCGACAAGGCGACACGCAAGAATTTCCTCGGCAACGCGATCGTGCTGATCGCGCCGAGCGCCGCCAATGCGGCCAAGGTCGACATCAAGCCGGGCTTCGATTTGAAGGACCTGTTGAAGGACGGATGGCTCGCGATGGCCGATCCGAGCGCGGTGCCGGCCGGCAAGTACGCCAAGGAGGCGCTGACCAAGCTCGGCGCGTGGGACGGCGTGAAAGACAAAGTGGCGAGCGCGGAGAATGTGCGCGGCGCGCTGCTGTTCGTCGATCGCGGCGAGACGCCGTATGGCGTCGTCTACGCCACCGACGCCGCCGCCGACAAGAAGGTCGAGATCGTCGGCCTCTTCCCCGAGGACAGCCACAAGCCGATCATTTATCCGATCGCGGCGACGGTGCACGCGGACGCCGAGGCGAAGAAGTTCCTGAGCTTCCTCGAATCGCCGGCGGCGAAACCCGCGTTCGAGAAACAGGGCTTCACCGTGTTGCCGTAACCGGTATTTTTTCGTCATGGCCCGCTTTAGGCGGGCCATCCACGACTAAGTTAAAAAGTAGAACCACCAAGACACCAAGGCACCAAGACGGAATGAACTTGGTGTCTTTGTGCCTTGGTGGTTCAAATTCATGGATGCCCCGGCCAAGCCGGGGCATGACGTGTTTGCTCGAATCACCTAACGTATCGCCGTGACCGGGGAAGAAATCGGCGTTCTGCTGTTGAGCCTCAAGGTTGCCGCCGTGGCGATGGCGGTCAGCCTGCCGTTCGCCGTCGGCGTCGCGCTGGCGCTGGCGCGGCTCAACTTTCCGGGCAAGAGCATCGTACGGGGCATCGTGCAACTGCCCCTGATCCTGCCGCCGGTCGTGACCGGGTTCTTTCTGCTGATTCTCCTGGGCCGCAACGGGCTGATCGGCGCGTGGCTCTATTCCACGCTCGGCATTTCCTTTTCGTTCCGCTGGACCGGCGCGGCGATCGCCGCCGGTGTGATGGGCTTTCCGCTGATGGAGCGGGCGATCCGCCTCTCGGCCGAAATGGTGGACCGGCGGCTCGAACAGGCGGCGGCGACGCTGGGTGCCGGGCGCTGGCGCATTTTCACCAGCGTCACCCTGCCGCTGATGTTGCCGGGCATCGTCACCGGCGTGCTGCTGTCGTTCGGCCGCTCGCTGGGCGAATTCGGCGCCACCATCACCTTCGTCTCCAATATTCCGGGCGAGACGCGCACCTTGCCGCTGGCGATCTACACCTTCACCCAGGTGCCGGGCGGCGATGCGGCGGCGCTGCGCCTTGTAATCATTTCGGTGGCGTTGTCGCTGGCGACGCTGGTCGGCGGTGAATATCTCAATCAGCGCGCGACCGCGCGGCTCCACGGGCGTTGAGTCTGGTATGACCATCGCGGTGATCTTCGAAGTCTGGCCCGCCCACGGCGAGCAGAACCATTATCTCGATCTCGCCGCCGCGCTGCGCGGCGATCTCGAAAAGATCGACGGCTTCGTCTCGGTGGAGCGGTTCCAGAGCCTGACCGAGCCCGGCAAGCTGCTGTCGCTGTCGATTTGGCGCGACGAGGAAGCGGTGCGGGCCTGGCGCAACCTGCCGGCGCACCGAGCGACCCAGGCCAAAGGCCGCGCGGGCGTGTTCGCCAATTACCGGCTGCGGGTCGCCAGCGTGATCCGCGATTACGGGCTCAACGAGCGCGACGAGGCGCCCGCCGACAGCCGCGCCGCCCACAAGGGCTGAGAATTATTTCTTCTTCTCGGCTTTGACCGGCACCCAGACCTCGAACTTGCCCATGCCGGTGGTGTAGTCGATGTCGTTGCCGTAGCGCTCGAAGTCGGGCGCGTCGGCGATCTCGAGGTTGGAATTCGGCAAATACTTGTTCCAGATCGTGTAGGCGACGGCGCGCAGCCCCGAGACGTGACCTTGATAGGCGAACACGGCATAGCGCTGCGCCGGGACGCGGACGCGCTGCAACTCCGGCGGCAGGTCGGCGAAGCTCGACACTTCGACGCCGCAGACATAATCGAAATGACCCTGTCCGTCGGTGTTGCAGCACAGGCCGTAAGTGGTGCGTCCGACCTGGCCGGGCACGTTGCCGATATAGGGCGAAAAGCGCTGCCACTGGAACGGAATCCCCTTGTTGGTCTCGAACGTGTAGCGCTCGCCCAGTCCGGCGATCAGCATCGCCCGCCCATCCTCGAAACGCGGCGGCGCCAGTTCCACCGTGAGATTGTCTTCCATCGCGATTGCCTCGGTCAGTTGAAGGTTGCATCCCTCGCCCTGCGTCCGCGCCGTTTCGGGGGTGATGCCGAACTGGTCGCGAAAGGCGCGGGTGAAGGCTTCGTGCGAGGCATAGCCATGATCGAGAGCGACGCCGAGAATATCGGCGGCGCCCGCAGTGAGACGCTTGGCCGCCTCGCTGAGGCGGCGGCGGCGCGCATATTCCATGACGGAAGAGCCGGTGGCCGCGCCGAATGCGCGCAGCAGGTGAAAACGCGACATCCCGACGGCAGCCGCGATCTTGGCGAGCGTCAACTCGCCGCCGAGATTGTTCTCGATATACCACAAGGCTTTTCCGACCGGATCCATGGCAGGTCTCGCAAGATCGGCGCCAATGTTGCCGCGCGCCGGGCCGCGCGCTTGACCGGGATTGCGGTTTTACTCGGCCGTGTCGGGGTCGTTGGCGACCGGGCGCGGCGTTGCGCCGGGCTTGGCGAGGGCGGATTCGAGCGCGATCAGCTGCGCCTTGCAGGCCTGCGTCGCCTTGGCCTCGAGCCGGCGGTAATGGTGCAGCACTTCCTTGCCGAACGGCGTCAGGCGCGCGCCGCCGCCTGCCTTGCCGCCGAGCATGGTCGAGACCACCGGCTCCTTGAAGATGTGGTTCATGGCGTCGACCAGGAGCCAGGCGCGGCGATAGGACATGTCGAGCGCGCGGCCCGCGGCCGAGATCGACCCGGTCTCGCCGATCAATTCCAGCAGTTTCGCCTTGCCGGGGCCGATCTGGCCCGCGGGCGGCAAGTCGATGCGGATGGTCAGTCTCGCCATGGCAAAACTCTAGCCGGACTGGCGGATTATCGGAAGGGGGCGAGATTGTCGAGGAACTGCGTCGTCGAGGCGGACCAGGAATGGGTCTGGGCGAATTGGCGGGCGCGCTGGCGCGGGATCGACAGTGCCGCCATCGCCGCTTTGCGCAGGTCGCGGTCGAGCACGCCGGCGCCGCTGTCGCCGATCACGTCAAGCGGGCCGGCGACCGGATAGGCGGCGACCGGCACGCCCGAGGCCAGCGCCTCGAGCAGCACGAGGCCGAACGTATCGGTCAGGCTCGGGAACACGAACACGTCGGCCGAGGCATAGACCCGCGCCAGCGCATCGCCCTCGCGCTGGCCGATGAAATGCGCGGCAGGATAACGGCGGCGGAACTGGTCGAGCTGTGGCCCCTCGCCGACGATCAGCTTGGAGCCGGGCAGGTCGAGATCGAGGAAGGCCGGCAGATTTTTCTCCACCGCGACGCGGCCGACGAACAGGAAGATCGGGCGCGGGAGGTTCATGAAATTCTCGTCGCGCCGTGACGGATCGAATAGCGCGCCGTCGACGCCGCGGCCCCAATGTTTGAGATGGGAAAAGCCGCGGCCGGCGAGATCGCGTCGCATCGTCTCGGTCGCCACCATCACACCCGTCGATGGCGCATGAAAGCGCCGTAGCCAGGCATAGGTCCATGCGGTCGGCACCGCGAAGCGCGCCGCAACATATTCGGGAAAGCGGGTGTGAAACGCGGTGGTGAAGGGCGTGCCGCGCGCCAGGCACAAGGCGCGCGCCGCCATGCCGAGCGGGCCCTCGGTGGCGATGTGGATCGCATCGGGGCGGTACGCGTCGAGCAGCTCGGCGATGCGGCGGCGTGGCTTGAGCGCGAGGCGAATCTCGGGATAGGTCGGGCAGGGGACGGTGCGGAACCGGTCCGGCGTCACCGTCTCGACGATGTGGCCGGCGGCGCCGAGATTGTCGACCAGCATGCCGAGCGTCCGTACCACGCCGTTGACCTGCGGCGACCAGGCATCGGACACGAGCGCGATGCGCAAGCGCTCAGGCCGCCACAAGTTGTCGCGCGCGCAGCTCCATCGCGTGACGGTCGATCCACTCGATGATCTCGAGCCGGCCGTCGAGATGTTCTACCAGCGCGGTGCAGCTTTCGACCCAGTCGCCGTCGTTGCAATAGAGCACGTCGCCGATGTTGCGGATTTCGGCGCAATGGATATGGCCGCAGACCACGCCGTCGACGCCGTTCTTTTTCGCCTCCTCCGATACGGCGTCGGCGAAGCGGTCGATATACTCGATTGCGTTCTTGACCCGGTGCTTGAGATAGGCGGACAGCGACCAGTAGGGATAGCCGAGCCGGCGCCGCGCGGCGTTGACGTAATGGTTCGCCGCCATCGTCGCGTTGTAGGCGGTGTCGCCGAGATGGGCGAGCCAGCGCGCGTAACGCACGATGCTGTCGAACTGGTCGCCGTGCAGCACCAACAGGCGCCGCCCATCTTTCATGTCGTGGATGAAACGGTCGGCGACGTGGATGTTGCCGAGTTGCAACTCGGCGAACGGCCGCAGCATTTCGTCGTGATTGCCCGGCGCATAGCACACCTCGGTGCCCTTGCGCGCCTTGCGCAGGATTTTCTGGATGACGTCGTTGTGGCTTTGCGCCCAGTACCAGTTCTTGCGGAGCTGCCAGCCGTCGACGATGTCGCCGACCAGATAGAGCCGGTCGGATTCGGTCTCGCGCAGGAAATCGAGCAGGAACTCGGCCTTGCAGCCGCGCGTGCCGAGATGAATGTCGGAAATCCAGATGGTCCGGTATTGCCTGACCGGATCGTCCGCGTCCATGCGAAACCCGCCTATCGTTCGGACTCAACGACCGGCGACAAGATGCGGGAAAACAGGGAAAGTCGTATGACGGTTCGGTTGCGGTTTGGTGACTACGTCCGCGCGCGTTTTTTCTTGGTCACGCCCGACTCCTCGATGACGCCGGGAATCGCGGACGGATTGACCGGCGCCATGATGTGCACGCCGGCGATGCCGGGGACGTCGACCATCTGCTGCATCAGCTCGATGCAGATCTTGCGGCCCTCGGCGCGCTGATCGGTGGCGCCTTCGATGCGCTTCACCAGCGCGTCCGGGATGTTGGTGCCGAACAGTTTTTCCTTCATCCAGATCGCCGATTTCGCCGACGGGATCGGGCACAGGCCGATGAGGAAGCCGAGCTTCGGTGCGATACCCAATTCGACAAGCCGCGCGCCGTAACGCTTCACCACCTCGATATCCATGCAGAACTGCGTCTGGATGAAATCGGCGCCGGCGTCGAGCTTCGCCATCAGCGATTTCGGGTTCCAGTCCTTGGGCGGATCGACCGGCACATCTGTTGCTCCAATCGCGAAACTCACCTCGCCCTTGATGTCGGTGCCGGGCGGCAGTTTTTTCTCGGCGCGCATTTTCTGCGCCATCTGCAACAGATTGGTCGAGTTGAAATCGAACACCGGCTTGGCGTCGGGCTGGTCGCCGGCCTTGGGGTCGTCGCCGGTCAGGACGAGGAAATTGCGGATGCCGATGGCCTGCGCGCCGAGCAGCTCGCTTTCCAGCGCGATGCGGTTCTTGTCGCGGCACGCCATCTGCATGATCGGCTCGACCCCGGCCTGATTGAGGAAATGCGCCGCCACCAGCGTCGCCATGTGCGCCTTGGCGCCGGCGCCGTCGGTGACGTTGACCGCGGTGGCGAGGCCCTTCAAGGGCACGGCCTTGGCGACGAAATCGGCGGGGTCGGTCGCGACTTGCGGCGTGACTTCGGCGGTGACGATGAAATCGCCGCCGGCGAGACGGCTTTGCAACGCGCTGAGGCTCATGGGAAATCGGCTCCTGAAAGACGGAACGTTATAGGAGGGCGGAGCGGCGGCCGGAAAGGGTTTTTCCGTGCGCCAAATCGCGCATTTTCGCCCCCGATTGGGTTCGTTTCGGCCCGGAATCGGCTTCGTTTTGGCTTCGCGTTTCGATCATTTTTCGCGGAAATCAGCCAAAAATTGGGTTCGTTTTG
>JANWJX010000035.1 GCA_025451725.1 Allostellaceae bacterium | reverse complement strand
CAACAAACGTGACTGAGCTAACGACTACTTGCTGCATCGCCGGTGGCGGCCCTGCCGGGGTGATGCTCGGCTATCTCCTGGCGCGCGCCGGCGTGCCGGTCGTGATACTGGAAAAACACGCCGATTTCTTTCGCGATTTTCGCGGCGACACGATCCACCCCTCGACCATGGAGGTACTGCACGAGCTCGGGGTGCTCGACGCGTTCCTCAAGCGTCACCATGACCCGATGCGTCTCGTTGGGGGCAAGATTGGCGGCGAATATTTCGAGATCGCCGATTTTTCGCATCTGCCGACCGCGGCCAAGTTCGTCGCCTTCATGCCGCAATGGGACTTCCTCGATTTCCTGGCGCAGGAAGGCAAGCGTTTCCCGACCTTCGATCTGCGCATGGGCGCCGATGCGACCGATCTCATCGCGGAAGACGGCCGGATCGTGGGCGTGCGCGCGACGACAAAGGACGGCGCGCTCGACATACGCGCCGATCTGGTGGTTGCCGCCGACGGCCGCCACTCCACCATCCGCGACCGCGCCGGCTTCACCCCCATGAATATCGGCGCGCCGATCGACGTGTTGTGGCTGCGCGTGTCGCGGCGCGAGGACGATCCCGCCAATGTGTTGGGCAACATCGACGGCGGTCGCGTGTTGGTGACCCTTAATCGCGGCGACTATTGGCAATGCGCCTATGTCATCCCGAAAGATTCGTTCGAGAAAACCCGGGCGCGAGGCCTCGAGGCTTTCCGCGCCGACCTCGTCGCGATCGCGGCGTTTCTCCGCGATCGCGTGGGCGAGATCACGGACTGGGATCAGGTCAAGCTGCTGACGGTCGCGGTCGACCGGCTGCGGCTTTGGTATAAGCCGGGCCTCCTCTGCATTGGCGACGCCGCGCACGCGATGTCGCCGGTCGGCGGCGTCGGCATCAATCTCGCGATTCAGGACGCAGTCGCCGCGGCGAACATCCTGGCGGCGCCGCTCAAGAACAAGACGCTGCGACCCGACGATCTTGCCGCCGTGCAGCAACGCCGTGAATGGCCGGTGCGCATGATGCAAGGCTTGCAGGTCGTAATCCAGAACCGGGTTCTCAGCCCGGTCGTGTTCGGCGGGGGCAAGCCGCTGAAGCCGGCCTGGCCGCTTTATTTGTTCCGCTGGTTTCCTTTTCTACGCCGCTTCCCGGCCCGGATCATCGGCATGGGCTTTCGCCCGGAACACGTCGAGACCAAAGCCGCGTTCTAGCCATGGGAGCAAATCGCCGCGTCGCCCGTTTATCGAGAGGATATTCGGGAGAACGCTATGCATTTGACCCTGTTGACGCTTCAGCCGCTGGTCGCGCTGATCGCGGGTATTTTGATTCTGCTGGTACCGCGCATCCTCAATTTCGTCGTCGCGATCTATCTCATCATCATCGGCATCACCGGCCTGTGGCCGCATCTGCTGCGGTGACGCCGCGCCGTTTTAAATCCTGAAATCAGGCGCGAAGGCCTTGCCTTCGCGGTGGACATGGCAGGCATGGGGTGCGGCGAAATGCGCCGGCACCAGCAGCGAGCGCTTTTCGACGCATTCCTCATAAATGTTCACGCGCGTCTTGTAGGCCTGCTCCTTGTCCTCGTCGACGCTGACGCCCCATTCCGGGTGATAGATCTGAATCGGATGGTGCATGCAGTCGCCGGCGAAGATCGCGCGCTTGTCGCCCGAATTCGCCTTGAGGACGATGGTGCCGGGAGTGTGGCCGGGCGCGGGATGAATCTCGATGCCGGCTTCGATCTCGTGGACGCCGGAGACGAGTTGCGCCTGGCCCGACTCGATCACCGGCAGGACGCTGTCGTTGAACATCACTTCGTTCATCGCCATCGCCGAGTGACCGCCGGTCTTGGGGTCCCAGTAATCGCGGTCGGCCTTGGCGAAGAGATAGCGCGCCTTGGGGAAGGTCGGCACCCAGCGGCCGTTTTCGAGCTTGGTGTTCCAGCCGACATGATCGACATGGAGATGGGTGCACATCACGATGTCGATGTCGTTCGGGTGGTAACCCGCCTTGAGCAGATTCTCCATCCAGGGATGCTTGGCGCGGTGGAAGCGGTCGAAGCCGGGCCGGTCCTTGTCGTTGCCGACGCAGGTGTCGATCAGGATGGTGTGGTGCTTGGTCTTCAAGAGCCAGCTTTGGAACACGCCGCACATATTGCCGCTGGCCGGATCGAAATGGTCGGGCACCATCCATTTCATATGCGGCGCGACGTCGGCGTCGTTCCAGTCGGGGATCAGGCTTTGCGGCCCGAACACCGGCCCGCCCAGTTCCTCGATGCGCGCGACCGCGATGTCGCCGATGTTTTTGACGCCCGCCATGACTCCCTCCCTGTTATTGCGCGGGATTGTAACGCGAAACCGCCGTCCGCGCGCAAGGCACGAACGGCGGTTTTTAATGGCGCGGTAGAGAGAGACTAATTGCCTTCGGGGAAGATCTTGCCGCCGGGCTCGATGGCGTAACGGCCGCTCTGGCCGTCCTTGCTGGCGATGACGTGCCAGACATTATCGCAGCCTTTCTGGTCGACTTTCACGTCGTGGAAGCCGGAGCGCATCATGGTGCGCTTCGCCCAATCGGCGGTGGTGCCGTCGATATGCGTGCCGGGATCGCACGCGGCATAGGCAGGCTGGATCGCGACCGGCGCCAGCGCGGCGCCCGTGCCGAGGAGACCGAGCGCGAGCGCGCCGGCGAGCAGGTATTTAACGTGCATGGCGAACTCCATGAGCGATGGGGACGCCATAGTAACAACGGGGCGGGGTAAATGTCCCGCGCCCGATCCCCGATTAATTAAGTGTTCAGGCGCTGGTATAGATCAACTTGTCGAAGCTGCGCTCCTTGGCGTACTGGTCGAGGCCCCAGCGTTCGACCTGGGCGAAAATCTCGTCGAACTCGGCGCGCGGGATCGGCTTCAGGACGAAGCGCTCGCCCCGGCCGAACTGGCTGAAATCCCATTTGCGGTCGGCGAACTCGGCCGGGATCGCCTTCGCCCACAGCGGCAGGTATTTCGGCAGGTCGGCGTCGAGCGCCTTCTCGGCCCGGTCCAGCGCGCGCAGATAGGCCTGCACGGTCTCCGGCGCCATCGCTTCCGGCACCCACCAGATCGTGTGGAAGGTGTTGGCGATGATCGAACGCAGGCCGAGCTGTTCCGCCATCGCGATCTGCGGCGGCAACAGGCTCGCGGCCTCGACCTCGCCGTTGAGCAACGCGGTGAGGCGCGCGCCGAAGCCGCCGACATTCACGGTCTTGATCTTGGCGAGCGGCAGATGCGCCTCGAGCCGGTAGGGCACGTTGAAGTGACTGCCGGCGCGCATCCCGACCGCGACCGGCACGTCGGCGAGGTCCTCGGGCTTGCGGATCTTGGAATCGGCGCGGACGAAAATCGCCCAGGGCGAGACGCCATAGCAATCATGGACAAAGCGGCCCATCCCGGCCGCGGCATTGCACACGCTGCCCCAGGCACAGGCGCCTTGAATCAGGTCGTCCTGTTTGTCGGCATAGGGCTGATCCTGCGGGCGCTGGAAATAATCGAGATGCTTCCAGCTCGATTGCGTGCCGCGGAAAGTCTTCCAGTCGAACTCGATATCGAGACCTTCGGCAGCGAAGAAGCCCTCGGCGTCGGCGACGAAATCGTTGAGGCCCATGCCCTTGGGCGCGATGCGGATTTTGGTCGCCACGGCTCACTCCCTAAAGATGATATCGATAGGGTTTTATGCCATCGCGCCGGCGTGGGGCAAGCGATTCATTCGGCGGCGAGACGCGTGCGCAACTCCGCGCGCGGCAGTTCTCGCGCGAGGATCATCGCCGCCGCCTTGTCGCCGATCATCACGCACGGCGCGTTGGTGTTGCCGCCGGTGATGGTCGGCATGATCGAGGCGTCGGCGACGCGCAGCGCCTCGATGCCACGCACGCGCAGCTTGGGATCGACCACGGCCAGCGGATCGGTGCCCATCTTGCAGGTGCCGACCGGGTGATACGCGGTCGTGGTGGTGTTGCGGATGAACTCGTCGAGCTGCGCGTCGGTGACGAGGTCGGGCCCCGGCACGATCTCGCGCCCCATGAAATGCCGAAGCTGCGGCGCCGCGAAAATCTCGCGCACCTTTCGGATGGCATAGCGCAGCACCGCAAGATCGCCGGGCGCCGAGAACAGGTTGAAGAAAATGCGCGGCGGCGCGAACGGATCGGCGGACGCGAGCGTCATCCATCCGCGGCTGTCCGGATGCTGAAGACCCGAGCGCGAGGCAACCATGTGCGGCGCCGGTTTCTTGATGCCGGGGAACCACGGGCCGGCGAAGGGCGAATTGGCGACGATCAGGGTCTGGATGTCGGGTCGCTCCAACTCGGGCCGCGAGCGGTACCAGCTATTCCCGACCACGGGCTGGGTCGACACCGTGCCGTCGCGCGACACCGCCCAGCGCATCACCGACATGATGAGCCGGTCCCAGCGAAGCTGATCGATCATGCTGACCGGCTTGGTCGCGAGATTGATGACGCTGACGCCGGCATGGTCCTGAAGGTTGCGGCCGATTCCGGGCAGGTCATGGAGCGGCGCGATCCCGACCTTGCGCAATTCGTCCGCGGGTCCGATCCCCGACAGCATGAGCAACTGCGGCGAGTTGTAGGCGCCGCCGCACAGCACGATTTCGCGCGCGGCGTCGGCATGAAACCGCTCGCCGTCGCGGACATAATCGATGCCGGTGGCGCGGCCATGTTCGATGACGATGCGCGTCGCCTGGGCGTGGGTCTCGACCGTGAGGTTCGGGCGTCCCATTGCCGGGCGCAGGAACGCGGAATAGGTGCTGGCGCGTTCGCCCCTGTCGATGGTCAGGTCGGGAATGCCGAACCCTTCGGACTCGGGCCCGTTCTGGTCGTCGTTGAAGGGAATGCCCGCATCTTTCGCCGCGGCGGCGAATAGCGGCGTCAACCGATTGCCGCCGACATTGCGCGAAATCGCCAGCGGCCCGGCATCGCCGTGATAGGGCGTGGCGCCATGCGAGTCATGCTCGACGCTTTTGTAGTAGGGCAGCACATCCTCATAGCTCCAGCCCTCGTTGCCGAGCTGGCGCCACTGGTCGTAATCGCGCGGATGGCCGCGCGCATACAGCATCCCGTTGATCGCGCCGGAGCCGCCGAGGATCTTGCCGCGCGGCACGGGGATGCGGCGGCCGTTGACGCTTGGTTCCGGCTCGCTCTGGTAGTTCCAGAGATATTTCGGATTGGTCCAGAAATTCCGCGCCGTCATCGGGATGCGCAGGAGCTGATTGCGGTTGGGCCGCCCCGCTTCGAGCAGCAGCACCCGGTTTGCGGGGTCGATCGACAGCCGCTCGGCCAGGATACAGCCCGACGTGCCGCCGCCCACCACGATGAAATCGTATTCGCTCGCCACGAACCACCCCCCGAAAAGAAAATTTGAACCACCAAGACACCAAGACGCCAAGAAAATTCAATCTGCGTCCCTCGGCGGCTCGCCGGTTTCGGCGGGGCTCCAGGCTCGGGATGAGAAGGACAATTGGCGCAGTAAAAAAATCTTCCTCACCCTGAGCTGACGCGAAGCGGCAAGTCGAAGGGTGCACGGACGGTATGCAGCGTTTCTTGGTGTCTTGGCGTCTTGGCGGTTGTATCTCTTTGACTGAAGAAGAGGAAACGCCATGAAAATCGACATTTTTCCGCATATTTTCCCCAAGCCCTATTTCGACAAGATGGTCGAACTAGTGAAGAATCCGGACGCGATCCGGCGCTGGACGCATATTCCCGTGCTGTACGATCTCGAGGCGCGGCTGCGGATGATGGAGCAGTGGCCCGACTATCAGCAGATCCTGACGCTCTCGATGCCGGCGATCGAGTTCGTCGCGCCGGCGGAGCGTTCGCCCGATCTGGCGCGGCTCGCCAATGACGGCATGGCGGAGATTTGCGCCAAGCATCCGAAACAGTTTCCGGGCTGGGTCGCGTCGGTGCCGATGAACAACGTCAAAGCCGCCATCGTCGAGATCGAGCGCGCGGTTGAGAAAATGGGCGCGCGCGGCATCCAGGTTTTCACGAACGTCTCGGGCCGGCCGCTCGACGATCCCGAATTCGCACCGATCTTTGCGCGCATGCACGATTACGACCTGCCGATCTGGATGCACCCGACGCGGCCGCATACGCACAGCGATTACAAGAGCGAAGACAAATCCAAGTTCGATATTTGGTGGGTGTTCGGCTGGCCTTATGAAACCTCGGCCGCGATGGCGCGCATGGTGTTCTCGGGCTTTTTCGACCGCTGGCCCAATCTCAAGATCATCACGCACCATCTCGGCGCGATGGTGCCGTATCTTGAGGCGCGGGTCGGGTTGGGGTTGGATCAGCTCGGCAAGCGCGAGGGCGCCGAGCCGGAATATCTCAGGATCGTCGAGGCGATGAAGGCGAAGGGCCGCCGTCCGGTCGATTATTTCCGGATGTTCTACGGCGACACCGCGATCAACGGCTCGTTGTCGGGCACCAAATGCGGCCTGGATTTTTTCGGCTGCGAACACGTCCTGTTCGGCACCGACTGCCCGTTCGATCCCGAGGGCGGGCCGCTGTTCATCCGCGACATCATCAAAGTGATTGAGACGCTCGATCTGAGCGATCGCGAGCGCGACATGATCTATAGCGGCAACGCGACGCGCATGCTGCACCTGGGCCAAACGCCGCACTGGCATAAACAGACCTAGGCGGCGGCGTCGGAGCTAATTCAACGAGACGCCCGTTCCAAAGCCATGGCGGCGTCGTATCTGCGCACGGTTGCCGTGTCTCGTGCGTCCCGGAGGGCAAGGACGCGCTGCGACAACGGTGTCGTCTGAAAGCGCGACATCATCGGAACTTTTTCGGCGTCGAGCGCGGTTTGATAGGCTTGTTCGGCTGCAAGGGCCTCTCGGTCCAACTGGTCCAGCCGCTCCTTGGTGATCATCTGGGTTCCTTTGGGGCCGCGCCAATGATTGGCGCGTGATTTCAGTAGGCGCGGCGCGCAATAAGATTCGGTTAAGAAAAGTTGAATTCAGCCTTCGCGCAGGCGCGGGTCGGCGGCGGCGGCGCTTTCCTCGGCGCCGAGCGCGGCCGCCGCTTCGCCGCTGCGCCGGCTCACCAGCCAGATGCCGAACGCGACCAGCGCCATCGCGACGATCAGCAGCGGCGAGACATGCTCGCCAAGGAGCACCGCGCCGAAGATGAGGCCGAACAGCGGCGCCAGGAACGAGAAGGCGGAGAGCTTGGCGGCGGGATAATGCGCGATCAGCCAGAACCAGCCGAGATAGGTGCCGAACGCGACGATCACGACCTGCCAAACGAAGGCGCCCCAGACCAGCGCGGTCGGATGGGTGAGGCCAGGCTCGCCCAACGCCAGTGACAGCGCGATCAGCGACACGGCCGAGACCGCGAGCTGATAGAACAGCACCTTGTTGGCGCTGATCCCCGAAAGCCCGACGCGCACGACGACGGTGGTGGCGCCCCAGATCGCGCCGCCCGCCAGCATCATCGCGTCGCCAAGGAGCGTTTTGCCGGTGGCGCCGGTGAAACCCTCGCTGAACGCGACGACGATGCCGCCGAACGCCAGGATCATGCCGGCAATCTGGCCGAGACCAAGCCGCTCCGCCGGCACCAGCCAATGCGTGCCGATCGCGACCACGAACGGCGCGCAATAGAGGAACACGACGGCGCGCGACGCGGTGGTGTGATTCAGCGCCACGAAAATGATTGCGAATTCCAGCGCGAACAGGAAGCCGGCAAGCAAGCCAGGCCAGAACGAGCCGTCGCGGTCGAACAATTTGACGCCGCGCCACGACGACCACGCCCATAACAGCGCGCACGCGCCGAGCGACCGCAGCCCCGCCTGGAAGATCGGCGAAATGCCGGCATTCGCGACCTTGGTGGAAACCTGGTTCAGACCCCAAATCGCGCAGAACAGCACCATCAGCCCTGCGGCGAGGGCGTCGATCTCGTGACGGCGCTGAGTCACTTGGGCAGGCCCGGATCGCCGTCGATCAGAACAAAACAGATGACGCAATTCTCCTT
>JANWJX010000034.1 GCA_025451725.1 Allostellaceae bacterium | reverse complement strand
CCGACGCGATGAGCAACCTCGTCAAAGGCCGCACCGGCGAGTGGGAGGTAGTGATCGGTCTCGAGACCCACGCGCAGATCGTGTCCGAGGCGAAGCTGTTTTCCGGCGCGGCGACCGCGTTCGGCGCCGAGCCCAACACGCAGGTTTCGACCGTGGATGCGGCCTTTCCCGGCATGTTGCCCGTCATCAACCGGCATTGCGTCGAGCAGGCGGTGAAGACCGGGCTCGGCCTCAACGCCCAGATCAATCCGGTCTCGATCTTCGACCGCAAGAATTATTTCTACGCCGATCTCCCGGCCGGCTATCAGATCTCGCAATATAAATCGCCCGTGGTGGGAAAGGGCGAGGTGGTGCTCGACATGCCGGACGGCGAACAGCGCCGCATCGGCATCACCCGGCTTCATCTCGAGCAGGACGCGGGCAAGAGTCTCCACGACCAGCATCCGACCATGACCTATGTCGATCTCAACCGCGCCGGCGTCGCGCTGATGGAGATCGTGTCGGAGCCGGACATCCGCAGCGCGGAGGAAGCGGGTGCCTACTTGCGCAAGTTGCGCTCGATCCTGCGCTATCTCGGCACTTGCGACGGCAACATGGAAGAAGGCTCGCTGCGCTGCGACTGCAACGTCTCGGTCCGGCGCCCCGGCGACAAGCTCGGCACGCGCGCCGAGATCAAGAACGTCAACTCGGTGCGCTTTGTCATGCAGGCCATCGAATACGAAGCGCGGCGCCAGATCGAAATTCTCGAGGACGGCGGCAGCATCGTTCAGGAGACGCGCCTCTATGACGCGCATCGCGGCGAGACGCGGCCGATGCGATCGAAGGAAAACGATTACGACTATCGTTATTTCCCGGACCCCGATTTGCTGCCGCTGGAACTCGATCCGGCGTGGGTCGATTCATTAAAGCGCGATCTGCCGGAATTGCCCGACGCCAAGAACGCGCGGTTCGTGTCGGCGCTCGGTTTGTCGCCCTACGACGCCGACGTGCTGGTGGCGGAAAAATCGCACGCGGATTATTTCGAGGCGGTGGCGAAGGGCCGCGACGCCAAGCTCGCCGCCAACTGGGTGACGGGCGATCTGTTCGGCGCGCTGAACAAGCTCGGCAAGGACATCGAGGCGTCGCCCGTGCCGGCGACGGCGTTGGGCGAGCTGCTCGATCTCATCCGCGACAACACCATCTCGGGCCGCATCGCGAAGGACGTGTTCGCCGCGATGCTCGAGACCGGCAAGAGCGCCGGCGCCATCGTCGAGGAGCGCGGCCTGCGCCAGGTCACGGATTCCGGCCCGATCGAGGCGGCGATTGACTCAGTCCTCGCCGCCAACGCCGACAAGGTCGCCGAATACAAATCCGGCAAGGACAAGCTCTACGGCTTCTTCGTCGGACAGGCGATGAAGGCGACGGGCGGCAAGGCCAACCCGGCCATGCTCAACGAGATTTTGAAAAAGAAGCTGTCGGGCTAGGCCGTCACTTCGTTCCGTAGAGCCGGTCGCCGGCGTCGCCGAGGCCGGGCACGATATAGCCGTGATCGTTGAGATGGTCGTCGATGGCGGCGGTGAACACCGGCACGTCGGGATGCGCGTCGCGGAGACACTTGATGCCTTCGGGCGCCGACAGAAGGCACAGGAACTTGATGTGCTGCGCGCCCGCTTTCTTGAGGCGCGACACGGCCGCGACGGCGGTGTGGCCGGTCGCGAGCATCGGATCGACCACGATGACCAGCCGGTCGGCGAGGTCCGGCACCTTGAAGAAGTATTCGACCGCTTGCAGCGTCTTGGGGTCGCGATAGAGGCCGATATGGCCGACGCGCGCACTCGGCACCAGGTCGAGGATGCCCTGCACCAGCCCGTCGCCGGCGCGCAGGATCGCGATGAGGCACAGCTTTTTGCCCTCGATGGTCGGCGCGTCATAGTGCGTCAGTGGCGTCTCGATGGTTTCGAAGGCGAGCGGCAGGTCGCGTGTCACCTCGTAGCCGAGCAGCAGCGAAATCTCGCGCAGCAACTGGCGGAACTTGCTGGTCGAGGTTGCCTTGCGGCGCATGATCGACAGTTTATGCAGGACCAGCGGATGGTCGATGACCGTCACGCCGTCGTCCTTGGCCTTGCTCATCGCCGCTCCCCTTGCTGGTTAGGGGAACTAAAGCACGACGCAATTGACGCGGAAAAGAAAAAACGCGGGCGACATGCGCGGGCTTGATCCGCGCCTCTATCATCACAGAAGGATGGATGGCCGGATCGAGTCCGGCCCTGACGGATAACGGTCAGCTCCGCCCGTAACTGTCTTCGTAACGGACGATGTCGTCCTCGCCGAGATAGGAGCCCGACTGCACTTCGATGACATGGAGCACGATCTTGCCCGGATTCTCGAGCCGATGCGGCGTGCCGATCGGGATGTAGGTCGACTGGTCTTCGTGGAGGATGATCTCCTCGTTGCCGCGCACGACTTTCGCCGTGCCGCTGACCACGACCCAATGCTCGGCGCGATGATGATGCATTTGCAGCGATAGTTTGGCGCCCGGCTTCACCGTGATGTGCTTCACCTGGACGCGCTCGCCGTTATGGATCGAACGGAACGAGCCCCACGGCCGGTGCACGATGGGATTGGCCGAGGCTTCGGGCCGGCCTTCGCGCTCGAGCCGCTTGACCAGTGCCGACACGTCCTCGGCGCGGTTGCGGTTCGCGACCATCACCGCGTCGGCGGTGGCGACCACGATCAGATCCTCGACGCCGAGCGTCACCAGCAGGCCGTGCTCGGCGCGCAGATAGGAACGCTTGGTGTCCTCGGCCACGACATCGCCGACCCGCACGTCCTGGTTCTCATCCTGGAGCGACAGATGCCACAACGCGTCCCAGGTCCCGGCGTCGCTCCAGCCCATCGACACCGGAACCATGGCGGCGTGCGAAGTATGTTCCATCACCGCGTAGTCGATGGATTTGTTCTCGCACTTGCCGAACGCGTCCTTGTCGAGGCGCAGGAAATCGATGTCGCGCTTGGCGGCGCCGAACGCCTTGCGGCAGGCGGCGACCGTGTCGGGCGCGAGCCGTTGCAGCTCCGCGAGATAGAGCGCGGCGGGAAACAGGAAAATGCCGCTGTTCCAGGAATAGTCGCCGGCCTTGAGATAGCTCTCGGCGCGCGCCTTGTCGGGCTTTTCGACGAAGGCGCCCAATTCGAACGCGCCGTCGACGCCGTCGAGCGGCGCGCCGCGCTTGATATAGCCATAGCCGGTTTCGGGCCGGTCGGCCTCGATGCCGAAGGTGACGAGTTTGCCGGCACGTGCGGCGGCGGCGGCGCGGTCGATCGCGCCATAAAAGGATTTGAGATCGTTGATGGCGTGATCCGACGGCATTACCAGCATCAGCGCGTCGGGTTCGCTCGCGGTCAGCGCGATGGCGGCGACGGCGGCGGCGGGCGCGGTGTTGCGGCCGAACGGCTCGAGCACGATCGCCATCGGCTTGACGTCGAGGGCGCGGACCTGCTCGGCGAGGATGAAGCGATGCTCGTCGTTCGCGACGAACAACGGCGCGGCGAAGCGCTTGTCGTCGGCGACGCGCTTCACCGCTTCTTGCAGCAGCGAGCGCTCGGACATGAGCGGCAGGAATTGCTTGGGATAATGCGCCCGCGACATCGGCCACAGGCGCGTTCCGGAACCTCCGGAGAGAATCACCGGATGGATCGGCGGGGCGTTACGCAATTCTGCCATAACGGTCCTTCTCACCTCGGCACGCGAGCAGTGTCTCGTCCGTCGCGCACCGCATTATGGCATGCATCGCGGCGCGACCAAGCCGGAACCATCCCGGCCCGAATGGAGCGGGCCGCGGAAGTTGGCTCAGACGGCGGCGAGGGCGGGCTGGCGGATGCCGGCGCGGCGTTGCGCCCGGACGAACGGCACCACCTCGGCCGTCACGGCCCCGGCGAGCGCCTTCAGCTCGTCGCGGCACCGCTCCAGAACGCGCAGTTCCTTGGCGTCGTCGCGGTCGAGCACATCCATGTAGGAAATCTTGATTTCGACCAGGTCCATCAAGGTCTCAACCGACTGTTTCGAGATACCCATAGCTCCCTCCTTTGGACGAATACGAGGGGAGTTTTGGGCGAAAACCCTTAAAAAGCAGTGAATAGACTTTTAGATAAATTCACCAACGATTTTATCTTTGCCACGCCGGGAAAGCCGTTAACTCATTGATAAAATTACCTACTTCCACCGTGCCGATCCGTTGATAGGCGTATCGGCAGGCATCCGGGCCGCAACCCGGGCACAAAAAAATCGACGACATCGCCGAATTGACTGAAGCCGACCATCGTACCGCTCTCCCCGCCCATCGAACCGTTGCCCGCATCGGTTCGCCCCCGCGGCTACCGAATAACGGGCCCAGAGATGATTTAAGGTCGAAAACGCATTACACTAAATGGGTCATTCGGGGACAGCTGATGGCCAAGGTCGAGCTCTACACGACACAATGGTGCGGCTATTGCGCCCGCGCCCGCGCGCTGTTGAACAAGAAGGGTGTCGCATTCACCGATATCGACGTCGATAGCGACAGTTCCAAGCGCGACGAGATGGTGGCGCGCTCCCACGGCGGCTCGACAGTGCCGCAGATCTTCATCGACGGCGAGCATATCGGCGGCTCGGACGATCTGTTTGCGCTCGAGCAGGCGGGCGAGCTGAACCGCAAGCTCGGCATCGCAGCGCCGTGAGCGGCAGCTTCACCGCCGCCTGCCTGCAACTCTGTTCGGCCCGCGAGATCGAACCCAATATCGCGTCGGTGCGCGATCTTGCGCGGCGCGCGCGCGACAAGGGCGCCGACCTGATCATGACGCCCGAAGTCACCGACATGATGGAGCCGAAGCGCGACCAGGTTTTCGCCAAGGCTCGGACCGAGGCCGAGCATCCCATGCTTGCCGCCTGCCGCGAGGTCGCGCGCGAGACCGGCGCGTGGTTCCTCCTGGGCTCGGCCGTGACCAAGCTGACGGAGGAGCCGCGCCTCGCCAACCGTTCCTATCTCATCGCGCCCGATGGCGCGGTCGCGGCGCGCTATGACAAAATCCACATGTTCGACGTCGATCTGGAGAACGGTGAAAGCTATCGTGAATCCCGTTCCTACCGGCCCGGCGACAAGGCAGTGCTGGCCGACCTGCCGTGGGGCAGGCTTGGCATGACGGTGTGTTACGATTTGCGCTTTCCCGACCTTTACCGCGCGCTGGCGCTCGGCGGCGCGTCGTTCCTCTCGATCCCCTCGGCCTTCACCGTGCCGACCGGCCGCGCCCATTGGCATGTGCTGTTGCGGGCGCGTGCCGTCGAGAATTTCTGTTTCGTGTTCGCGCCCGCGCAATCGGGCGAGCATGCCGAGGGTCGCAAGACCTACGGGCACTCGCTGATCGTCGCGCCATGGGGCGAGATTCTCGCCGAGGCCGAGGATGGGCCGGGCTTCGTCACCGCGACGATCGACACCGCGAAAATCGCCGAGGCGCGGCGCGCGGTGCCGTCGCTGTCGCACGATCGGCCGTTCGCGCCACCCGCCTCGAAGCCGCTCGCCGCCGAATAACGAGCATCGCGACAATCACGCGCGGCTTCTTCGCCGTACGGTTGGTGATTCGGTTAAAAATCTCATTCGTCCACAGATTTTTTCGGCGTTGCCGTCGCGCTTCGGCTTTTCGAGTCGTAAAGTACGACTCGTTGAGGGAGGCCGGTGTGAAGAAGATTATTTATGACGACGCGGGACGTGAGCATGTGGTTGGCGCCGCGGCGAATTGGTCCGAGGTGCGCGACATTTGTTTCGTGCGCGGCCTGCCGATCGATCCGGTCGGATCGGAAGGACCCGATGCATTTTATGTAACTCCGCCCCGGCGTCACTCACCGCCGGGCTGGACGCTGCGCGTCGTCGGCAACGCCTGACGAATCAGGGGACTTTCGCCGCCGCGCCCTTCACCGCGGCGATGCGTTCCATCATCGCCGGCTTCGGCTCGGTGACTTCGCCCTGCTCGAACGCGACGATGGCAAGATCGTGCGAAAACACCTCGAACAATTCGTTCGGCCGCAACAGGAAATCCGGATTGGTGGGGCGGCCGAACCGTTCGTTCCCCGCCATGAACGTCTCGTAGATCAGCACACCGCCCGGCGCCAGCGCCGCGATCAGGTCGGGAAACAGCGCCCGGTGCAGGTAGAGCGACACCACGATGCCGTCGAAGCCGCCGCCGAGCGTCCAGGCCGCTCCGGCCTCGAGGTCGGTCTCGACAATGTCGCAGCGCGGCTCGCCGCCGAAATGGGCGCGCAATTCGGCTACCTTGCGATCCGCCGCGACCACCCTAAATCCTTGATGGAGCAGGAGCCGGGTGTGGCGGCCTTCGCCGGCCGCCAGATCGAGCACGCGCCCGCCCGGCGGGATCAGCTTCAGGAACCGGCGCACCCAGCCCGAGGTTGGCGAGTCATGGGTGTGGACGTTAACCCGGGGCGGCTCGCCGGATGGGTTTGTGAAACTCATGTTATGATATAAAAGAGCCACGGATTTATGACGCAATGATTCTTTTTACCCTCCGCTGCGATGCGGGCCACGAAATCGAGGCTTGGTTCCGCGACAACGCCGCCTACAAGCGTCAGACCGCGCGCGGCGAGATCGCTTGCCCGGAATGCGGCTCGACCAAGGTCGAAAAAGCGCCGATGGCGCCGCGCGTCGCCAAATCGCGCGGCGGCGATGCGCCGATGCGCGAGGCGCCGGCCGCGCCGCAACCGACGCCGGAGCGGCCGCCGACCCCGGCGGAGTTCCGCCGCGCGTTGCAGCAGATGCGCCGATACGTTGAGACCAATTGCGAGCATGTCGGGCCGCGCTTCGCCGACGAGGCGCGCAAGATCCATAACGGCGAGGCCAAGGCGCGCGGCATTTATGGCGACGCCACCGAAGCGGAATCCCAAGCCCTCGCCGACGACGGCATCGAGGTCGCGCGCATCCCCTGGGTTCCATCGAGCGACGCCTGACCGACCTTGGCTAAGTTTCAGACCATCGACGGCGTGGACGTGAAGGGCAGGCGCGTGCTGTTGCGCGCCGACCTCAACGTGCCGATGAAAGACGGCAAGGTTCAGGACGCGACGCGCATCGAGCGTCTCGCCCCGACCATCGCCGAGCTGGCCGACAAGGACGCGCGCGTCGTCGTGCTGTCGCATTTCGGCCGGCCCAAGGGCAAGCCCGATCCCAAGGAATCGCTGAAGCCGTTGCTGCCGGCGCTGCAAGCGGCGCTTGGCAAGCGCACGGTCAAGTTCGCCGGCGATTGCATCGGCCCCACGGCGGAAAGCGCCGTCGCCGCGCTGAAAGACGGCGAGATCCTGTTGCTCGAAAACACGCGCTTCCATAAAGGCGAGGAGGATAACGACCCCGCCTTCGCCAAGTCGCTCGCGAAGCTCGGCGACATCTACGTCAACGACGCGTTCTCGGCGGCGCACCGCGCCCACGCTTCGACCGAAGGTGTCGCGCATCTTCTGCCGGCCTATGCCGGGCGGCTGATGCAGGCCGAGCTCGAGGCGCTGAACAACGCACTCGACGCGCCCGAGCACCCGGTGGCGGCGCTGGTCGGCGGCGCCAAGGTCTCGACCAAGCTCGATCTGTTGCAGAATTTGCTCGCCCGTGTCGACGTGCTGATCATCGGCGGCGCGATGGCCAACACCCTGCTGCTGGCGCAAGGCGTTGCGGTTGGCAAGTCGCTGGCCGAGCACGATATGATCGGCGTTGCCACCGATTTCCTGACGCAAGCCAACAATGCCGGTCGCACACTGATCCTGCCGAGCGACGCCGTCGTGGCGGCGCAACTCGCCGCCGGCGTGGCCACGCAGACCGTCACGCTGGACAAATTGCCGGCGGACCAGATGATCCTCGATATCGGCCCCCGGACGATCGCCGCGATCGAGGAGCGGTTGCGTGACTGCCGCACCCTGGTGTGGAACGGGCCGGTTGGCGCGTTCGAGACCGAGCCGTTCGACCGCGGCACGGTCGAAATCGCCAGGACCGTGGCGCGCCTGACCAGGGCCGGGAAAATGACCAGCGTCGCGGGCGGCGGCGACACGGTGGCGGCGCTCGGCGCGGCCGGCGTCACCGACGATTTGACCTATGTCTCGACCGCGGGCGGCGCGTTCCTCGAATGGCTCGAAGGCCGCACTCTGCCGGGCATCGCGGCGCTCGAAGGTAAATAACCTTAAAATCGTTGTGCGCGGATTGGCGCGGCTGCCGGAAGGACGCGCGGGCACTACCTATGTTGCATGACCGACGCCGATTCGATGGCCGTCAGGCGTGCCGCCATCGTCGCCCGGCTCCAGGCAGAAACCGGTATCGACGAGGCGATGATCCGGCGCCTGGTCCACGGCTTCTATGACCGCGTCCGCGCCGACCCGACGATCGGCCCGGTGTTCGCGTCGCGCATCGCGGACTGGACGCCGCATCTCCAGACCATGTGCGATTT
>JANWJX010000033.1 GCA_025451725.1 Allostellaceae bacterium | reverse complement strand
CGTGGTGGAGCTCGACGAGGCCGACGCCGACCGGATCGCCGCGCGCGCCGGCGAGCTCGCCGAACTGGGCCTCGTCCTCGAGAAATTCGGGCGCGGCGCGGTGGTGGTGCGCGAAGTTCCGGCGCTCTTGGGCGAGACCGACGTCAAAGGCCTCGTCCGCGACCTCGCCGAGGAGATCGCCGAGCTCGGCGACGCGCTCACGCTCAAGGAAAAACTCGAAGACATTTGCGGCACCATGGCGTGCCACGGCTCGGTGCGCGCCGGCCGCAAGCTCAATCAGACCGAAATGAACGCGCTATTGCGCCAGATGGAGGCGACCCCCCATTCCGGCCAGTGCAATCACGGCCGCCCGACCTATGTGGAACTGCGCCTCGCCGACATTGAGCGGCTGTTTGGGCGCCGTTAGTTCAAGGTGGGCGACGGCGGCTCTTTGATCTTGAGCGATTTGTGCCCCGGATCGGCAGCGCCCGATTTTTTGTATTCCTCGATGGCTTGCTCGACGGTGCGCGTGCCGAATTGCGCCTGGTATTGCCGGTTGCGCTCAACCGGCGACAGGCCGGCGACGGCATTGTCCCAGCACCGCTGCAAACAATAGCCCGCCGCGTCGGTGCTTCCGCTCTTGCTGCAATCCTGCATGCATTGGAGCTTGGCGTTCCGGAGCAGCCTGGCAATCGCTTCCTTCACAACCGCCAACCGCCTCTCGACCGCTTTGCTCCGCTCGATCAGGAGCTGCGCCGCCGCGACTCGCGCTTTCTCCGCTTCGACCGCCGCGTTGTGCATCGTGTTCCACTTGCCGCGGTCGGTCTTGTAGGTTGACACATCCTGGTTGAACGGAATCAGGACGGCATTGCATTGCGCCGTCGCGGCGGCGAGTTGCTCTTTCGGCACCGTGCGATGACATAGGCTCTCGACCTTCGGACGTTGCGCTTCGATCCGGGTGGCCAGCGCCTTGATCGGCGCGCCCAGTTTGTCGAGGCGATCGAATTCCTGCTCGTTGCGATGCTTGGCGACGATGCTTTGCTGGAGTTTTCCAGTGACTTGCTCCTTCTCGACGGTGAGTTGGGCTGCTTCCTTTTCAAGGCCGGGAAGATCGTCCGCCAATGCCCGCGTCACCGGAAAAGCGGCGACTAAGAACATCGCCGCGCCAAACGCCACCCATTTCGCCATGTTTTCCCCCAGCCCCTGATTTGCCAAGCATAGCCTGAAAAGCCGGCCCGCGTAAGCTGACGGCCGGGCACGCCGCACCTTGCGAGTGTCGGCCATTGAGGGCCTGTCCGGGTGAAGCTAAGCTCGCGCCATAAATTCACAAGAAGGAGGCGGCGCATGACGCGCACGGCGATTTGGGGAAGCGGCGCGGCGATTGTCGCGGCTTGGTGCATGCTGGCCCCGGCCTACGCGCAGACGGACGCCAGCCAGGCGCCCGCGATGCATTGCGCCGACCTGGTCGGCCTGACCCTGCCCGGCGCCGACCTCAAGATCGACAAGGCCGAAGCGATGTCGCCCGCGCCGCCCAACACGGTGAAGATTCAGCCGCCACTGCCGGCGACGGTCTCCGTGCCGCTACCCGCCTATTGCCGCATCGACGGCAGTTTCGAGCGCCGCACCGGCGTGGGCGGCAGGGCCTATGCGTTCGGGATCGCGGTGGCGCTCCCGGACAAATGGAACGGGCGCTTTCTCTATCAGGGCGGCGGCGGGCTCAACGGCACGGTGAATCCGCCGCTCGGCGCGGCCGCCGCGGGCGACATCCCGGCGCTGGCGCGCGGCTTCGCCGTGGTCTCGACCGATAGCGGCCACAAAGGCGCGGTGTTCGACCCGTCCTTCTTCGCCGATCAGCAGGCCACGCTGAATTTCGCCGACGCTTCGGTGCGCAAGGTCGCGCGCGTCGCCAAGGCCATCGTCGCGCGCTACTACGGCAAGCCCGCCGCGCATTCCTATTTCGCCGGCTGCTCCACCGGCGGGCGCGAGGGCATGCTGGCGTCGGAGCGCGATCCCGGCGATTTCGACGGCATCGTGACGGGCGATCCCGCGATGAACACGGGCCATTCCAATCTCGGCCTCGCGTGGTTCAATCATGCCTTCACCCAAATCGCGCCGAAGGATGCCTCGGGCAAGCCGGAGCCGGCGAAGGCGTTTTCGCCGCGCGAGCAACAGCTCGTGGTCGACGCCATCGTCAAATCCTGCGACGCCGCCGACGGCGTTGCGGACGGCATGATCTTCAATGCCAAGCAGTGCCATTTCGACCCGGCGGCGCTGCAATGCAAGGGCGCCAAGGACGACAATTGCCTCGCCGCGCCGCAAGTCGAGGCGCTCAAGACCGCGTTCGCGGGACCGAAGAATTCGCGCGGCGCGACGTCCTATCCGGCATTTCCTTATGACGCCGGCATCACGCTCAAGGGGTTCATCCCCGGCATCCTCGCCAGCGGCGGACACGGCCCGGTCAATCAGCCCTTCTATGAGACCATCAGTGTCGACCAGATCGCCGACCGCGTCGATAGCGACGCGACCGAGCGCCTGACCAACACATCGCGCTGGACCAATCTCGGCAGCTTCTTCGGCCATGGCGGCAAGATTCTCTATTATCACGGCTGGAGCGATCCGTGGTTCTCGCCGCTCGACACGCTCGATTATTACCAGCGCATGGCGGCTTCCTCGGGCGGCATGGACAAGGTGCGCGCGCAATCGAGCCGGTTTTTTGCCGTGCCCGGCATGGGTCATTGCCGGGGCGGGCCGGCGCTCGACGATTTCGATCTGCTGTCCGCGGTGGTCGATTGGGTCGAACACGGCAAGGCGCCCGACTATGTCGTCGCGACCGGCACGGCGTTTCCGAAACGGTCGCGCCCGCTCTGCGCCTGGCCGCTTCATGCACAATATAAAGGTTCGGGCGACCCCAACGACGCCGCGAACTTCACCTGTCAGAATTAGATCAAGCTGCGATCAGCGCCGCCGGGTTTCCTGTCACCACCCGCGCTCCGGGGAAACGCATCGTGACGGTGGTGCCGCGATCGACAGCGCTTTCGATCGCCAGCGTGCCGCCATGCAGGACCATCAGCCGCTCCGACAGCGGCAGCCCGAGGCCGGTGCCTTCGTATTTTCGCGCCAGCCGGTTGTCGACCTGGCGGAACGGTTCGAAGGCGCGGGCGATGTCCGCGGGCGCGATCCCGATGCCGGTATCGGCAACCGCGATCGCTAGCCCGTCGCCGTCGCGCCGCAACGTCACTTGCGTGGTGCCGTCGCGCGGCGTGAACTTGATCGCGTTGGACAAAAGATTGAGCAGCACTTGGCGCACGCGGCGCTCGTCGCCGCGCAACAGCGGCGCATCGCCGGCCGCGTCGTAGCCAAGCGCGACCCCCGCCGCTTCGGCCTGGCCGCGCACCATGCGCACCGCCTCGACCACCGTGTCGCGCGGATCGAACACATCGTCGTGGAGCGGCAACTGGCCGACCTCGATCTTGGAGAAATCGAGAATGTCATTGATCAGCCGCAAGAGATGATCGCCGCTGCGGTGGACGTCGTCGGCATAGGCGCGATAGCGCGGATCGCTGTGCGCGCCGAACATTTCGTTCCGCATGATGTCGGAGAAGCCGATGATGGCGTTGAGCGGCGTCCGCAACTCGTGACTCATCGCCGCGAGGAAACGCGATTTCGCCTCGCTGGCGGCGGCGGCCTGGCGCAATGCGTCGGCAAGTTCGGCCTTCGCGGTTTCGAGCGCCTCGATATGGGCGCGCAGCCGCGCAGCCTCCCCCACTTGGCGTTGCGCAAGATGCTGATCCACCGCCGAACCGGCGAGGCCGAAGCCCGCGACCATCACCATCACCACGGCGACCACGATCGCGAGCCAGTTCGGCGCCATGACCGCGTCGGTGGTGACGCGCACCAGCGGATCCAATTGCAAGGTCAGCGCCGACATCGCGGTGAAATGATGGCCGGCGATCGAGAGCACCAACAGCACCGCGGCCGTGAGCCGCCACAACAGTCCGCGGCGGCGCGCGAACACGTAAAGCGCGCCGGCGCCGAACAGGATGCCGGTCGCGACCGAGGCGGCGACATAGATCGGGTCCCAATGGAAATGAGCGGGCGCGCTGAGCGCGGTCATGCCGGTGTAATGCATCGCGCCGACGGCCGCGCCGAACACGGCGCCGCCGGCCGCCGGATGAAACCGGAGCGCGACGGCGAAACCGATCCAGGTGATGGTCACGGCAAACAGGATCGACAACGCGGTCAGGGGAATGTCGTAGCCGACCGCGAAGCCCGGGTGATAGGACAGCATCGCGACGAAATGCGTGGTCCAAATAGTGGCGCCGCCGGTGATCGCGGCGGCGGCGAGCCAGCGCATATCCAGGCGGCCGCCGGAATCGGCGCGCGCCCTGGCCAGCACACTGAGCGTGGTGAAGCAGCCGAACGCGCACAGGAGCGCCGCGACATCGACCAGCCAGAGTTCATGCTGATCCGTGAGGCAGCCGAGAATACGAATCATCGCCAAAAATTAACCGTAGAATGCTCAAAAAACGGTAAACTCGCAGGACTGGCGCCGCGCTCGATCAGTGCAACCGGCAGCCGTGAAGCCTAGGGGGATTGCGGCATGAAATACGAGATTTCCGGCACGGTGATGCAGACCGTGGCGATCGATCTCGCGCCCGGCGAAATCGTCTACAGCCAGACCAATTGCATGTGCTGGATGAACGACCAGGTCGATATGAACACCAATACCGGCGGCGGCCTGCTCGCCGGATTGAAGCGCGGCCTCGCCGGCGGCTCGCTGTTCGTCACCGATTTCACCGCGCGCGGCCAGGGCCATGTCGCGTTCGCGCCGCGCTTTCCGGGCAAGATCATGCCGGTGGCGCTGGCGGCGGGCCAGTCGCTGATCTGCCGCAAGGAGACGTTCCTCGCCGCCGAGAAATCGGTGCAGCTCGCGATCGCGTGGCAGAAAAAAATCGGCGCCGGATTCTTCGGCGGCGAAGGCTTCATCCTGCAAAAGGTGACGGGGCCGGGCACGGTGTTCCTCGACCTCTCGGGCGAGACGGTGGAGCGCGATCTGAAGCCCGGCGAGAAATTCCTGGTTCATGCCGGCCATGTCGGCGTGATGGAGCCGAGCGTGCAGTTCGACATCCAGCTCGTGCCCGGCTTCAAGAATATTTTGTTCGGCGGCGAAGGCTTGTTCCTCGCGACGCTGACCGGCCCGGGCCATGTCGTGATGCAAAGCATGCCGATCGTGAATCTGGCGGAATCGATAGCGCCCTATCTGCCGCAGCCATCGGGAAGCAGCACCGGCGCGGGCGGCGCCATCGGCAATGCCGCGGCGGGCGCGGCGGGCGCCGCCGTGGTTGGCGGCATTCTCGGCAGTCTTCTCGGCGGCAGCGACAAGAGCTGAACCGAAGCTGCTATAAGTCTCGCGACAGCACAGGAGGACACCATGCCCGCGCTTTCGGGAAAGATCGCCATCGTCACCGGCGGTAGCCGCGGCATCGGCCGCGCCGTCGCGCAGGATCTGGCGCGCGAAGGCGCCTCGGTGATGATCGCGTCGCGCGACCCCAAGATTTGCGAGCAGACGGTCGGCGAGATCAGGAACGGGCGCGGCCAGGCGTCGTTCGTCGCGCTCGATCTGCGCGAACCCGACGCGCCGGCAAAACTCGCCGCCGCTACGATCAAGGAGTTCGGCGGCATCGACATCGTCGTCAACAATGCCGGTGCGACGCAGCGCGGCGACTTCCTGTCGCTCTCCGACGAGCAGTTCACCGACGGGTTCGCGCTTAAATATTTCGCCACGGTGCGGCTGACGCGCGCGGCGTGGCCGGAGCTGAAAAAACGCCACGGCTCCATCGTCAACATCATCGGCGCGGGCGGCCGCACCCCGGGCGCGCATTTCACCATCGGCGGCTCGGTCAACGCGGCGTGCCTGTCCTTCACCAAGGCGATCGCCGAGCTCGGCATCGTCGACGGCGTACAGATCAACGCCGTCAATCCCGGCCCGGTGCGCACCGACCGGCAGATGGCGCGGATCGAGGTCGCCGCGAAGCAGCAAGGCATTTCGACCGACGCGGTGATCGCGCGCATGGTCAAGGAACAGAACATCACGCGCTTCGGCGAGCCCGAAGACATCGCCTATCTCGTCAGCTTCATCGTGTCGAAAAAAGGCAGCCTGTTGCACGGCTCGCTGATCGACATCGAAGGCGGCTCGACCAAGACCATCTAGCGGCGCCGTGCGCGTCCTTCACGCCATCGCGGGCGCCGAATTCGGCGGCGCCGAGACCATCGCGCAGGACACGATCGCCGCGCTGGCCGATTCGGGAATCGAACAGCATGTGGTGACGCGGCCGTGGCAAATCGCCACCGAGCGTTTCGCCGCGACGGGCGTGCCGGTGACGCATTTCGGCTTTTCCCGCGTCGATTCCTGGCTGCATCGCGGCGTTTTGAAGAGTGCGGCTAAGAATTTCCGCGCCGACGTCGTTCATGCCTGGATGTCGCGTGCCGCCTCCTTCGTGCCGGCCGACCTGCCCTGCCCTGCCGCCGGCTGGTTCGGCGGCTATTACGACCTCAAATACTACCGTCACTGCGACGCCGCCTTCGGCATGACGGCCGACATCGTCGCACACATCGTCAAAGGCGGCATGCCGCCCGAGCGCGCCTTCGAGATTCATTCCTTCGGCACGCTAGACGCGCAGCCCCCGGCCGACCGCGCCGCGCTCGCGACGCCCGCGGACGCGCCGTTGGTGCTGGTGATGTCGCGGCTCCATGAAAAAAAAGGCATCGACACGATCCTCCACGCCCTCGCGCGATGTCCCGGCCTCCATCTCTGGATCGCCGGCGAAGGGCCCAAAGGCACCGAATATCACGCGCTCTGCACCAAGCTCGGCCTCAACGACCGCGTCCGCTTCCTCGGCTGGCGCACGGATCGCGCCGCGCTCTATGCCGCCGCCGACATGGTCGCGCTGCCGAGCCGCTATGAGCCGTTCGGCACCGTCATCACCGAGGCGTGGGCCGCATCGCGCCCGCTGATCGCGAGCCGCGCCGCCGGCGCCGCCGCCTATGTTCATGACGGGGTCGACGGGCTGCTGGTGCCGATTGGCGACGTCGCCGCGCTGGCTCAAGCGATGACGCGCCTCGCGCACGACACGGCGTTGCGCGCGCGTCTCATTCAAGGCGGGCAACAGGCCTACGAACGCAGCTTCACCAAGGAAGCGGTGGTGAAAAGCCTGCTCGGCGCTTACGAAACGATGCTGCGGCTGGGGAAGCGCTAACGGTACTGCAAAAACAAAATCCGTGCCTTGCCGTAGCGGCGGTCGTCGAGCAGCATGAAGCCGCCGGGCGCGACGAAATCGCCTTTGGCCGGCAGTTCCAGCGCGATCACCGCGCCGTCGGCGAACCAGCCCTGTGCCGCGAGCGCGGTGAGCGCGTCGGCGGCGACATTCTCGCCATAAGGCGGGTCCATGAAAACCAGATCGCACGGCGCGGTGGCGCGTGGCGGATGAAGCGCGTCGGCCGCGAGCACGGTGGCCGCTCGGTCCTCGCCCAGCGTCTTGACGTTCGCCATCAGCAGCGCGCGCGCCTCGCGATCGCGTTCCATGAAGCTGGCGTGCGCGGCGCGGCGTGACAGCGCCTCAAGCCCGAGCGCGCCGGTGCCGGCGAACGCGTCGAGCACGCGCGCGCCCTCGATCAGTTCGTGCTCGGCGAACCGCGCATGCGCCAAAATATCGAACAGCGCCTCGCGCGCCCGCGATGCGGTCGGCCGCACGTCGTGCCCCGGCGGCGCGGCGAGCGCGCGGCCCTTATGCGTGCCCGCGACGATGCGCAACAAGCGGCGGAACCAGCTGGCGGCCGAGCACGGCGCGCATTTCGCCGCGCGGCACTTCGGCGACCGCGCCGCGCGGCAGATCGCCGAGCGCGAACGGGCCGTAGGCAACGCGAATGAGGCGCGTGACGTCGAACCCGAGATGCGCCATCACCTTGCGAACCTCGCGGTTGCGGCCTTCGCGCAAGGCGACGGTCACCCAGGCATTGGCGCCCTGAAGCCGCTCCAGCGTCGCGGCAATCGGGCCGTAGGCGACGCCCTCCACCGTCACGCCGTCCGCGAGGGATGCAAGCTGCTCCCGCGTTGGCGCGCCATGCACCCGGACGCGGTACCGCCGCAGCCAGCCGCGCGCCGGCAATTCCAGCTCGCGCGCGACGCCGCCGTCGTTGGTCAGCAGCAACAACCCCTCGGAATTGAGATCGAGCCGCCCGACGGAAATGAGGCGCGGCAGGCCCGCCGGCAATTTCTCGAACACGGTCGGCCGACCCTGTTCGTCCTTGTGCGTCGTCACGAGGCCGGCCGGTTTGTGATAGCGGAACAGGCGCGTCGCTTCGGCGGCGCGAAGTTTTTTGCCGTCGACCTCGATCACGTTGCTTTCGTCAACGTCGCGCGCCGGGCTGGTCAGCACCGCGCCATCGACCGCGACGCGGCCCTGCGCGATCCAACGTTCGGCCTCGCGGCGCGAGCACAATCCCGCCCGCGCCAGCGCCTTGGCGATCCGCTCGCTCATTTTTTCGCGGCGGCGATCAGCGCGTCGAAAATGCGGTTGTCGCCGGGCGACAGCGCGTATTCGGGATGCCACTCGACGCCGAGCACGAAGCGGCGGCGCGGGTCCTCGATGCCCTCGACGATACCGTCGGGCGCGCGCGCGTCGATGACGAGGCCGGGGCCGGCGTCCTTCACCGCCTGATGATGCGCCGAGTTGACCGGCATTTCGCCCATGCGCGTGATGCGATGAAGCAGCGTGCCGGGTTCGACTTTCACGGTGTGGCCGGGTTCGGTGCGCGGATTGGGCTGCTCGTGCGCCAGCGCGTTCGGCCATTCGTCGGGAATGTGCTGGATCAGGGTGCCGCCGAGCGCGACATTCATGAGTTGCATGCCGCCGCAAATGCCCAGCACTGGCTTGTCAGCGGACATCGCGCCCCGCGTCACCGCCAGCTCGAACGCAGTGCGGCGCTCTTTGGTGGTGACGCTGGCGTGCTTGGTGGTGGCACCAAACAAGGCCGGATCGACGTCGAACGCGCCGCCCGTCACGATCAGCCCGTCGATCAAAGCGAGATAATCGGCCGCCCGGTCGGGGTCATGCGGCAGCAGGATCGGCAGCCCGCCAGCCCGCGCCACCGCGTCGCAATAATTCTCGCGGATCGCGTACCAGGGATGGGTCTTGGAATATGTGCCGGGCGGCTCGGAATCGAGCGTCAGGCCGATAACGGGCGCGGTCATGAGCCGATTCTAGGGCCGATTCGGTTTTTCGTCACCTCGCCGCTCCCGCATTTGCGCCGGACGGCATCAGTCGCTACTTTAACGCCAAATTCCGTGCTTTGGAGACGAGGACATGTCCGCCATCAATCCCGAGAAGCTCAAATCCTATACCCGCCCGGAAGGCACGCCGTTCCGCATCCAGAAGATCGGCCATGTCGTGCTCAACGTCACCGACATGGACCGCTCGGTGAAGTTCTACACCGAGGTACTCGGCATGAAAGTGTCCGACGTCTACAAGGAAGACATGATGCCGGGCGGCATGGTGTTCATGCGCTTCAACTCGGACCATCACGGCGTCGCGCTGGTCGGCGGCATGCCCCATGAATCGAAGAGTGTCGAGCTCAACCATTTCGCCTTCGAGGTCGGGACGCTCGACGAGGTGCTGCGCGCCGCGATTCACCTTCACAAGCACAAGGTCCAGGTCGATTTCGAGGGCCGCCGCCGCGCCGGCGTGCAGATCGCGGTCGAGTTCCGCGACCCCGACGGCCACCGGCTCGAAATCTATTGGGGCCTCGACCAGGTCGGCAGCGACGGCCATGTCCGGCCGGGCAACGAGTGGAAATGGGCGCACAGCCTCTATGACGCCGTGAAAGACCCGGTGCGCGGCCAGGACACGAACCTCGCCGATCCCGAGCTTCTCAAGAAGTTCAAGACGGCGCTCGCCGAAGCGAAATGAGCGAGGCGAAAGCCTCGCTGTCGGCGACGCTGATCGGGTTCGGCGAGGCCGGCTCGATCCTGTCGGCGGGACTCGTGAAGGCCGGCGCGCAAAGCGTCGCCACCTACGACATCAAATTCGATCAGCCCGACGGCCCCGCGATGATGGCGCGCGCCCGCGAGGCAGGAGTCCATCCGGCGCCGACCCCGGCGGAAGCCGCGGCGGGCGCGGAAATCGTCATCGCCGCGCTTACGGCCAGTGCGTCGGTCGACGCCGCGCGCACAGCCGCCACCTACATCAAGCCCAACCAGTATTATCTCGACATCAACTCGGTCTCGCCGGGCAAGAAACGCGAGGCGGCCGCGATCATCGAGGGCGCGGGCGGCCGGTTCGTCGACGTCGCGGTGATGGCCCCGGTGCCGCCTTACGGCATCAAGGTGCCGATGGCGGTCGGCGGCAAATGGGGCCAAGCGGTCGCCGACCGGCTCATCCCGTTCGGCTTCCGCATCGAGGTGTTCGAGCGCGAAATCGGTTATGTCTCGGCCATGAAAATGTGCCGCTCGGTCATGATCAAGGGCATCGAATCCCTGGTGATCGAGGCGATGACGGCGGCGGTCGCGTATGACGTCGTCGATCAGGTCATTCCGTCGCTCGACGAATATTTCAAGGGCCACGACTGGCGCTGGCAGGCCGAATACATGTTCGGCCGCGTCGTCGAGCATGGCGAGCGCCGCGCCGCCGAGATGCGCGAGGCGGCGAAGACGGTGGCGGAGATCGGCATGGAACCGCTGATGACTTCGTCGACGGCGGCGCGCCAGCAATGGATCGCGGACCGTATCCCGCGCGATACATTCAAGGGCAAGAAGCCCAGCCTCGAGGATTACGCCGCGGCGGTTCGAGCGGCACTGGGCAAGGACCCGACGGCGGGAAGATAGCGCGGCCGCTATTTCGGCGGCGACGCAAGTGGCGATTTCGACAATTTCGGCTTCAGCCAATTCGTCGGTATGTCGACATTGAAATAGACCCGCGTTGACGTCCCCGCTTTGTCGACGACGTCCATTGCGTCGTATTCATGCGGCTCGACGCGCACCAGCGACTGCTTCTTCACCCGGTAGCCGCGCGTGCCCAGGAAGACGTATTCTTCGGCGACCGAGATCACAACGTAGGCGGATTCCGGCTTCAACCCGTTGCCGGAGCGCGCGATCGAATCGAGCAGCCCGATTGCGATCGCGCGATGTCGCCCATAGGTCGTGGCATCACTATACGCCTTCGCGCATTCGGCCATGACGATGTGAGCATCGATATCCGTATAGTTGGCGGCGAGAACCGCCGTCGCAGCGGGCGCCGCCTTGCTGCAGTCCTTGTCTTTGTAGGCGCTCATCATCCGCCCCTTCTCGGCGTACCCGCCGTAGGGATCGAAGGCAGGGGTCTTGGCGTAGAGATAGCGCAGTTTTTGATAATCGATCGCGTGGCCCCGCTTAAGCTCCGCCAGAAGGGCGGCGAAGCCGGACGATGCCGATTCCGCGACGTCGGCGCGCGCCGCGCCCGACACCAGCATGAGCGCGACGCACAACGCGACCCGCCACGGCATTCCCGGCCGCTTGGGGTTGGTCGCCATCGTCACGTCACGCGCGGCCGCGCGACTGAAAGCGATTCAGGTAGTAGAGGAATTCGCCGACGATGCCGCGGCGGAACACCAGGATGATGAAGACGAAGATGATGCCGATCACGACCGGCACCGGCACGCCGATGCCGGCGAGATATTCGTCCATCGACACGGTGATGATGGCGCCGACCACCGGCCCCATCAGCGTGCCGAGCCCGCCCAGGAGGACCATCAGCACCACCGCCGCCGAGGTGCTGAAATCGACGTCCGTCAGGGTCGCGAGGCCGAGCGCGATTGCCTTCAGCGAGCCCGCGACCCCCGCCAGCGCCGCCGACAGCACGAAATTGATCAGCTTGTAACGATCGACCGGGAAGCCGAGCGAAATCATGCGCGGCTGATTGTCCTTGATGGCGCGCAGCACCTGGCCAAACGGCGACTTCCACACCCGGCGCACCAGGAGATAGCCGAGGAAAAAGATGCCGGCACAGACGTAATACATCGCCATGTTGTTCTTGAGATCGACCACGCCGAGCAGCCAGCCCCGCGGCACCGCCTGGATGCCGTCCTCGCTATGCGTGAATGGCAGGCGCAGCGCCAGGAAATAGATCGCCTGCGCCAGCGCCAGCGTCACCATCGCGAAAATCAGGCCCGAGCGGCGGATCGCGATGAGGCCCGCGATCAAGCCGAGGAAGGTCGCCGTCGCGATGCCGGCGAGCATCGCCAGCTCGAACGGGAAACCGTACATTTTCGCGGTCTCGGCGGCGATATAGGCGCCGCCGCCGAAAAACGCGGCATGGCCGAACGACAGCAGGCCGCCCCCGCCGATCAGCAGGTTGAACGAGCAGGCGAACAGCGCCATGCACAGAAGTTCCATCAGGAACACGGGATAGACCGCGAACGGCGCGCCGATCAGGATGATCGCGCCGATCGCGATCGCGACCCATTCGAGACTGCCGCTTTTGCTCTCGCTCGCCGAGATGCCGCTGATGTCGAGCGCCATGTTATCTCTCCCGCCCGAACAGGCCTTGCGGCTTCGCCATCAGCACCACGATCATGATGGCGAAAATCACCATGTTCGAGGCTTCGGGATAAAACACTTTGGAAAAACCCTCGAGGACGCCGAGCACCAGTCCTGTCACGATGGAACCGAGGATCGAGCCGAAGCCGCCGATCACCACCACCGCGAACACGGTGATGAGAATGTTGCCACCCATCAGCGGATTGACCTGATAGATCGGCGCCGCCAGCACGCCGGCAACGCCGGCGAGCGCGACGCCGCCGCCGAACGCCAGCGTCACCAGGAGCGGCACGTTGATTCCGAACGAGCGCACCAGCGTCGGGTTCTCGGTCGCGGCGCGCAGGTAGGCGCCGAGCCGCGTCTTTTCGATCGCGAACCAGGTGCCGAAGCACAGGATCAGCGATGCCACCACCACCCAAGCGCGGTAGTTCGGCATGAACATGAAGCCGAGATTATGCCCGCCGGTCAGGCCCGGCGGATTGTCGTAGGGCTGGCCAGAGGTGCCGTACCAATAGACGAACAGGCCCTGGATGATCTGGAACAGGCCCAAGGTCAGCAGCAGGCCGTAAAGATGGTCGAGATTGTAGACGCGCTTGATGATGGTGCGTTCCAGGAGCATGCCGAACAGCGCGACCCCGATCGGCGCCAGCAGCAGCGACGGCCAATAGCCGATGCCGAGATATTGGCCGAGCATCCACGCGAAGAACGCGCCGAGCATATAGAACGCGCCCTGCGCCGCGTTGACGATGCCCAAGAGGCCGAACACGATGGCAAGGCCGAGCGACAGCATCGCGTAAAACGAGCCGTTGATCAGGCCCAGAAGCAATTGTCCGAACAGCGCCATCGCCGACATGGCCGATCTCTCCCTCTACACCCCGAGATATTCCTCGAGACGCTCCATTTTTCCGGCGATCTCGGATTTGGTGATCATATCGACGATCTTGCCGCTTTCCATGACGTAGTGGCGATCGGCGACGTTGGCGGCGAAGCGGAAATTCTGCTCCACCAACAGGACCGTCAGCCCCTTGCTCTTGATCGTTTCGAGCACGACGCCGATCTGCTGCACGATGACCGGCGCGAGGCCCTCGGTCGGCTCGTCGAGCAGCAGAAAGCGCGCACCGGTCCGCAGAATGCGCGCGATCGCCAGCATCTGCTGTTCGCCGCCCGACAATTTGCTGCCCTGGCTGCGCGCGCGCTCCTTGAGGTTTGGAAACAGGCGGTAGATTTCGTCGAGCGTCGTGCCGCCCGGCGCCAGCACCGGCGGCAGCATCAGGTTTTCGGTCACGGTCAGGCTGGCGAAAATGCCGCGCTCCTCGGGGACGTAGCCGACGCCGAGCCGCGCCACCCGCTCGGGCGGCAAACTGATGGTCTCGGCGCCGAACACTTTCACCGTGCCTTCGCGCTTCGCTAGAATCCCCATGATGGCGCGCAGCGTCGTGGTCTTGCCGACGCCGTTGCGGCCGATCAGCGTCACCACCTCGCCCGGCGCGACCTTGAGGTCGATGCCGTGCAGCACATGGGATTCCCCGTACCAGCCGTTGAGGCCCGCGATCTCGAGCACCTGATCAGGCATGACCGGTTCCCATATAAGCTTCGATCACGGCGGGGTTCTTTGACACTTCTTCATAGGAACCGTCGGCGAGGATCTCGCCGTGCTGCATCACCGTGATGCGGTGCGACAGGTCGGCGACGACCGAGAGATTGTGCTCGACCATCAGCACGGTGCGGTTGTTGGCGACGCGTCGGATCAAATCGACGGTGCGGCCGATATCCTCGTGCGCCATGCCTGAGGTCGGTTCGTCGAGCAGCAACAATTCCGGCTCGAGCGCCAGCGTCGTCGCGAGTTCGAGCGCGCGCTTGCGGCCATAGGGGAGATCGGCCGCGACCGCGTTGGCCTGGCTTTCGAGGCCTACATCGCCGAGGATCTTGCGCGCCTTGTCGTTCATCTCGTTGAGGATGGTATCCGATTTCCAGAACGAGAAATTGTCGCCGCGGAAGCGCTGCAGGGCGATGCGCACGTTCTCGAGCACGGTGAGGTGCGGAAAGACCGCCGAGATCTGAAACGAGCGCACGATGCCGAGCCGCGCGATCTCGTGCGGCTGCGTGTCGGTGATGTCCCGGCCTTTGTAGAAAATCCGGCCGCTGGTCGCGGGCAGGAAGCGGGTCAGCAGATTGAAGAACGTGGTCTTGCCGGCGCCGTTCGGGCCGATCAGCGCATGGATGGTGCCCGCCTTGACGTCGAGATTGACGCCCTGAACGGCGACGAAGCCGGAGAAACTCTTGGTCAGCGCCTCGGTGCGCAGCAGCGGCGCGGCGTCAGTCATGCGTCAGAACCGGCTCGGCCGGCCGGCAATCCGGCGATGGAACGGAACACGTAACCTCCCCGTCGAAACCAACATCAAAACGACAACGCCGATACGGTTGTTGGCCGAACCGGCGTCTTTTATTTTCTATGACCTTATTGACGCCTTCCCGCGCCGTCAAGAAAGGGTTCGGGCCAAACGGTCGTACCATTCGGTTTGCTGCGCCGGGGTGAAATGCGCGTTGGCGGGGCTCGGGTTCGGCACCACGAACAGCGCCGCCGACCCGATGCGATGCGGCTGCGCGCCGAGCGCGAAATCCGCCACCGGCAATCCCAGCGCCGGCGCCACCGCGCGATAGATCGTGACGCCGTGGAAACACACCATCTTCGGCCGGCGCCGTGCCAATTTTTCGATCAGCGTCGCCGCGCCGCCTTCGAGCTCGCCCGGCTTGAGGTCGCGCGCATTCGCGGTGGGCCGCTTGACCAGATCGGTGAAGCCGAAGCCGTAGTCCGGCAGAAATTTGTCGTGATGCGGCTCCAGAATCTCGACGCGCAACCCGCGGCGCACTTTGTCGCTGAGGCGTGAGCGCGAAAAGCACGGCCAGAACCGGTTGAGCTTGCGCGCAAAATAATGGCCCTGTTCGACCGAATAGAGCGACGGGTTGATGCCGACAAAAACGACATCCAGCGCTGGCCGCAACAGGTCGGGCAGCGTCTTCATCAGTCGGTGCGGACCAGATTGTCCTTGAGGCGCTCTTGCAGCGCGGCGATGTCGATCTGATGCACGCTGCCGGCGCCGGCGAGATCGAGCGCATTGACCGCGGCCTTGCCCATCGCCATGCACGGGCCCATGACGCGTACGCTCGACAGCGCCGCCGCGTCGCCGTCGATGCAGCGCCCGGCCGCCATCAGATTGTCGGCGTCGGCGCAGGTGATCGAGCCAAGCGGCACATAGTGCATGTGGTCGTGGCCGAACGGCTCCCAGACATAGCCTTCCTCGCGGCTGTGCAGCTCGATCGGCCAGGCGCAGCGCGCGATCGCGTCGGGGAATTTCACGCCTTTCCGCACTTCGTCGGCGGTGAGCTGATGCGTGCCGACGATCCAGCGCGTCTGGCGCACGCCGGGCTGCCCATAAGCGCGCACCCGCGCGTTGCGGAACGCGTCGGGATATTCCGCCTTGAGGAACGCGATCGCCTTGTCGGCCTGCGCCTTGCCTTCGAGCTGGATGCGCGACATGGCGACGGGTTCGAGCGGCGTCTCGATATGGGTCATGTTGACGAGCGCGATGCCGCGGCCGGGCGCCACAAAGGCGAAACCGTCGCCGCGCGGCAGGCCGTATTGCTTGTGCTTGGCCGCGACCCGTTCCGCAAAGGCGAAGCGGTCGGGCGCGTGCTGCATGTCGATATTTTCCAGCACCAGCATCTGCGTGCCGTAGATCGGGCCTTCCGCCGCCTCGCGGCACGGCAGGCCCGCCTGCCACGCCAGCGACGCGTCGCCGCTGGCGTCGACGAAGCCCTGCGCCTCGACGCGCAGCTTGCCGTAGCGCGTCGTGAGTTCCAGCTCGCGCACGCGGCGGCCTTCCATCGCAACGTTGCTGACGATGGCGCCGACGATGGGAATGATCCCGGCCTCGGCGATCGCCCGCTCGATCCAGCGCTGCAACGCCACTTCGTCGTACATGATATTGGTCGTGGTCGGACCGACGCGGTAATCGAGCGCGCCCTGCGCGCCGAGATCGGCGAACATGCGGTCCGCAATCCCATGGGTGATCTGATAGGGCACGTGCTTCTGGTCGCCGCCCGAAAAGAAGCCGACGAACAGGCCGATGATGGAATTGACCGCCTGCCCGCCGAGGGTCGGCAGCCCGTCGACCAGCGCGACCTTGCGGCCGAGCGCGGCCGCTTCGAGCGCCGCCGAGGTGCCGGCCGCGCCGGAGCCGACGACGCAGATATCGACCGACAATTTCCGCGCGCCGGCATCCTTGGCACGGCGGACCACCTTGGTCTCGGTGCGCATGAATTTAGGATCGACGGCCATGCCTGTCCCTCTCCGCGTTTCGTGTATTCTTGGCCCAACTCCCGTGGGTGGCGCAACGAGCAACCGAGATGGATGAAACGCCGCGCGAACCTGGCGCGCCGACCGCGCTGGCAGTCGGCCTCACCGCCGCGATCGTCGCGGCGACGGGCGAGGAGCCGCGCGTCCTCGTCGTACGCACGCCGCATGGCGCCGACGCGCTGCCCTCGGGCCCGCTCGAGGCGCAACACCGCACGCTCGAGGCCGGGTTGCGGAGCTGGGTCGAGCGCCGGACGCACCAGACCCTCGGCTATGTCGAGCAGCTTTACACGTTCGGCGACCGCGACCGCCGCGAGACCGACGGCGAAGGCGCGCAACGCGCGCTGTCGCTTGGCTACCTCGCGCTGGTGCGCGAAGCGAGAACCGCCGGGGCCGCCGACGCATCGTGGCAAAGCTGGTATCGCTATTTCCCCTGGGAGGATTGGCGCGGCGGCCCGCCCGAGGCGATCGCGGCGCTGGAGCCGCCGTTGCGCGAATGGGCGGCGCAAGGCGGCAAGCTCGGCGAAGAAAGGCTGCGCCTCAATTTCGGCCTCGGCGGCGCGCGCTGGAACGAAGAGCGCGTGCTCGAGCGCTACGAACTTTTATACGAAGCCGGGCTGGTGCCGGAGCGCGTGCGCGACCGCAAGGAAGGCGCGCCGCTGCCGGAGAAAGTGCGCGGCGTCGCCATGGCGGTCGATCACCGCCGCGTTCTGGCGATCGCGATCGGGCGGCTGCGCGGCAAAATCAAATACCGCCCGGTCGTGTTCGAGTTGATGCCCCCGAGCTTCACGCTTTCCGAGCTGCAGCGCGTCGTCGAAGCCCTGTCGGGCGTGCGGCTGCACAAACAGAATTTCCGCCGCCTCGTCGAGCAGCAGGGCCTGGTCGAGGAAACCGGCGAGAGCCGCGCGGAAACCGGCGGCCGTCCCGCGCGCCTCATGCGCTATCGCCGCGAGGTGCTGGTCGAGCGGCTTGCCCCCGGCGTCCGCTTGCCGGCGATGCGGCGCGGTTAGGCGCGGTTAATCGAATAAAACGTAAATCACTTGATTTTTACCGCTAGAAGCGTTATATCCCTTCCCCAGTTTGGGCAAAGGGCGAGAGGCCAGCAGGGCGAAATTTTTTTGACAAAACGAACCCAATTTTTGGCGGAAATCGGCGGAATCTGGCCCCAAAACGAAGCCAAAACGAATCCGATACAAGGCCAATTCGGCCTCGTTTCCGCTCAAAACGAGCCAGTATTCGGGTGAGATCGATTGCGACGCAGCTCTGTCATGAGTGTTTCATGCTTGACCCCCGCCGAGTCGGGTCATAGGTTATACTCAATCGTAGCATAAGTGACCGGGCAAGAACGGCACCCGGTTTTAATTGTCCCCTGAATTGCTCAAAATGAGCATATGGGAGTCTGGAGGAGACGATGTCGCTGATGGAATCGATGCCGCTGCCCGCGCTCTACGCGCGCATCCGGCACCACGTTCCCGCCATCGAATGGCCGGCCTATGCCGGCGATATCGACGCGATCCTGCGGCTCAAGCGCGAGCGCCACGCCGTCATTCTCGCGCACAACTACCAGACGCCGGAGATCTTCCACACCGTCGCAGACATTGTCGGCGATAGCCTCGCCTTGGCGCGCGAGGCAGTGAACACCGACGCCGATGTCATCCTGCTCGCCGGCGTTCATTTCATGGCCGAGACCGCGAAGTTGCTGAACCCCGAGAAGACGGTGCTGATCGCCGACACGCGCGCCGGCTGCTCGCTGGCGGAATCGATCACCGGCGCCGACGTGCGGCTGCTGCGCGAACGCTATCCCGGCGTGCCGATCGTCACCTATGTCAATTCTTCGGCCGAGGTGAAAGCCGAGAGCGATATCTGTTGCACCTCGGGCAACGCCAAGAAAGTGGTCGAGAGTCTCGGCGTGCCCAAGGTCATCATGCTGCCCGACGAATATCTCGCGCAGAACATCGCCAAGCAGACCAAAGTCGAGATCGTGGCGTGGAAGGGCCATTGCGAGGTGCATGAACGCTTCACCCCGGGCGACATCGCCGAATTGCGCAAATCCTATCCCGGCGTCACCGTGCTGGCACATCCCGAATGCCCGCCCGAGGTCGTCGCGGTTGCGGATTTCACCGGCTCGACCGCCGGCATGATCGACTATGTCGGCAAGAACAAGCCGGCGCGGGTCGCGCTGATCACCGAATGCTCGATGAGCGACAATGTCGCGGTCGCGCATCCCGAGCTGGAATTCGTGCGGCCGTGCAATCTCTGCCCGCACATGAAGCGCACCACCCTGCCCAAGATCCGGCACGCGCTCGAAACCATGACCTATGAAGTCACGGTGCCGGATCACCTCGCGGCACGGGCGCGCGCCTCGGTCGAGCGGATGCTGGCGGTGAAATAAATGACCGACCGGGTCGTCATCATCGGCGGCGGCATCGCCGGCCTGGCGACGGCGATCCGGCTCGCGCCCATGCAAGTGACCTTGATCGCGGGCGCGCCTTTATCCGTCGGCGCCGCCACCGCCTGGGCGCAAGGCGGCGTTGCCGCCGCGCTCGGCGATGACGACGCGCCTGCGCTGCATGCCGGCGACACGCTTAAGGCCGCGGCCGGCATCGGCGATCCCTTGGTGGCGCAAGCCGTCGCCGACGCTGCGCCCGAGGCAATCGAGTGGCTCGCAATCCTCGGTACGCCGTTCGACCGCGACGCCGTAGGGAAATTCACGCTCGGTCTTGAGGCCGCGCATTCGCGGCGGCGCATCGTCCATGCCGGCGGCGACGGCACCGGGCGTGCGATTCTGATGGCGCTGATCGCCAAAGCACGCGCCACGCCGTCGATCGCGGTCGTCGAGGATGCGCGGGCGGAGTCGCTGGTGCTGGATCGCGATGGCGCGATCGCCGGGGTGATGGTGCGACACGGCAACGCGATCGAATACATGGCGGCGCGCGCCGTGGTGCTGGCGACCGGCGGCATCGGCGGGCTTTATGCCCACACAACCAATCCCTTGGGCGCCATTGGCTCCGGCCTCGCGATGGCGGCACGTGCCGGCGCCCTCCTGCGCGACATGGAGTTCGTGCAGTTCCACCCGACGGCCATCGATCTCGGCCGCGACCCGATGCCGCTCGCCACCGAGGCGTTGCGCGGCGAAGGCGCGGTGCTGATCGATGACACCGGCGCGCGCTTCATGGCGTCGGTGCCCGGCGCCGAGCTCGCGCCCCGCGACGTCGTCGCGCGCGCTATCTGGCGTGAGTTGCTACGCGGCAGAAAAGTATTTTTAGACGGACGCGGCATTGCCGACATCGCGCGGCGCTTCCCGTCGGTCACCGCGCTGTGCCGCGCGGCGGGACTCGATCCCGCACGGTCGCCGATCCCGGTGCGGCCGGCGGCGCACTATCACATGGGCGGCGTCAAGGTCGACCGGAACGGCCGCAGCTCCATTCCTGGCCTCTGGGCGTGCGGCGAGGTCGCCTCCACGGGTCTCCACGGCGCTAATCGTCTGGCCTCCAATTCGCTGCTCGAAGCGCTCGGTTTCGCCAAGTGGATCGCGGCCGACATCCTGCAGCCGCCTGACGGCCGCTCGCCGCGGCCCGCCGTTCTACCCGACGCACCGAAGCCGCCGTCCGGCGCGCCGGATCGCGCCCGGACGGAGCGATTCCTGGGCGTGGTGCGCGACGCCGACGGCCTGGCCGCCGCCATCGCCGATTTCGCCGGCGACGATGCCGCCACGGTCTGCTTGCCGATCGCGGCGGCGGCATGGCGCCGGCGCGAAAGCCGCGGCGGCCATTTCCGTTCAGACTATCCCGACGCCAAGCCGGAATTCGCTCATTCGAGCGACATCACCCTCGCCCACGCGCGCGCGCTGGCGGCGGAGCTGGCCGACGCGATGCCGCACGCGCGCCGCCGATGATCGACGCGCTTCCGGAAATTTTGGTCGAACCGCTGGTGCGCGCCGCGCTGGTCGAGGATCTCGGCCGCGCCGGCGACATCACCACCGACTCGGTGATTCCACGCGCGGCGCGATTCGACGGCGTCATCGCCGCGCGCCAACCGGGTGTCGTCGCCGGCGTCGACTGCGCGCGGATCGCGTTTCGGCTGATGGATTCGGACATCGCGGTCACGGTGGAAAGGCCCGACGGCGCGGCGGTCGCCAAAGGCGACATCGTGGCGCGGATCAAAGGCCCGGCGCGCGGCATCCTGTCGGCCGAGCGCGTCGCGCTCAATTTCGCCTGCCGCCTCTCCGGTATCGCCACCGCGACCGCGCGTCTCGTCGCGGCAGCGAAGCCGCACAAGGCGCGCATCGTCTGCACCCGCAAGACCACCCCGGGTCTGCGCCTTCTCGAAAAGCACGCGGTGCGCGCCGGCGGCGGCGTCAATCACCGCTTCGGTCTCGACGATGCGGTGCTGATCAAGGACAACCACATTGCCGTTGCGGGCGGCATCCGCCCAGCCGTCGAGCGCGCCAAGGCCGCGGTCGGCCATCTGGTCAAGATCGAAGTCGAAGTCGATCGTTTGCAGCAATTGGAAGAAGTGCTGACGCTGCCGGTCGATGCCGTGCTGCTCGACAACATGCCGCCCGATATGCTGGCGCGCGCCGTCGCGATGGTCGGCGGCCGCATCGCCACGGAAGCGTCGGGACGCATCAACGAAAGCACGGTGCGCGACATCGCGGCAACCGGCGTCGACTATATCTCGTCAGGTTGGATCACCCATTCGGCCCCGATTCTCGACCTGGGGCTCGATGTGTGATGTCACGGCGCCGGCGTGTCCTCGGTGTCGTAGGTCGGCGCCTCGACAGTCACCACCACCGGCTCGCCGGTCGCGGTCTTCTTGCCGCGATTGGCGCGGGTGACGGCGGCTTCAAGTTCTTGGAGCGTGCACAGGCCGAGCGCCACCGGATGCCGCGGCTTGATCCCCGATGCGTTCCAGTGGGTGCGGTCGCGCACCGCCTGGATCGTCGGCTTGGTGGTGCCGACCAGCTTGGAGATTTGTCCGTCGCTCAGTTCGGGGTGGCTCTTGATCAGCCAAGCGATGGCGTCGGGCTTGTCCTGACGTTTGGCGATGGGCGTGTAGCGCGGCCCTTTGTGCTTCACCAGCACTTCGGGGTGCGCCGTCTTCATCAAAGTCAGTCGCGCCGACGGATCGGCCTGGCAGCGCTCGATATCCTCCATCGCGAGCTGGCCGTTCGCCACGGGGTCGATCCCGATCATCTGCAGGGCGACCTCCCCGTCCGCGATGGCCTGCACCTCAAGCGGGTGAAGGCCGCAGAATTCGCCGATCTGGTCGAACGTCAGGGCGGTGTTTTCGACCAGCCAGACCGCCGTCGCCTTGGGCATCAAGGGCTGCATGTACTGTCCTCCTGGGGCGTCGCCGAACGGGCCGAAACCGACCCAGACACACCCGACCAATTGAATTGGATAGGGGCTATATAGTGATTCAGCCGATTACGGGAAAGACCTTTTGGTGAAGATCGACCGGATCGACCATTTCGTGTTGACGGTCGCCGACATCAACGCGACTTGCGATTTCTATCGACGGGCCCTCGGCATGGAGGTTCTGACTTTCGGCGACGGCCGCAAGGCGCTCGGGTTCGGCGGCCAGAAAATCAATGTTCACCAGAAGGGCCGGGAGTTCGAACCGAAAGCCGCGCGGCCGACCCCGGGGTCCGGCGATTTCTGCCTCACCACCGCGACGCCGCTCGACGACGTGGTAGCGCAACTGGAGAAGGCGGGCATTGTCGTCGAACTCGGCCCGGTCGCGCGCACGGGCGCCCACGCCGCATTGCGCTCGCTCTATTTCCGCGATCCCGACGGCAATTTGGTCGAGGTCGCGAATGAGACGTGACTCAGACCTTGAGCACGATCTTGCCGATATGCGCCGAGCTTTCCATCAGACGGTGCGCTGCGGCCGCGTCGGCAAGCGGGAACACCTTGTCAATGGCGGGGCGCACCCTGCCGGCATCGAGCAGCGGCCAGACGTGGGAGCGCAGCCCGTCGGCGATCGCGCCTTTCTCCACCACCGGCCGCGGCCGCAAGCCCGAACCCGTGATGGTGAGCCGCTTGCGCAACACGCCGCTGAAATCGATCTCGGCCTTGGTGCCGTGCAGAAACGCGATGATGACAAGCCGCCCGTCCATCGTCAAAAGATCGAGGTTCCGCTGCAGATAGTCGCCCGCCACCATGTCGAGCACGACATCGACGCCGCGATTGTTCGTCGCCGCTTTCACGACGGCGGCGAAATCTTCTTTTTTGTAGTCGATGGCACGGGTCGCGCCAAGCCGTTCGCAAGCTTGGCATTTGGCGGCGCTGCCGGCGGTGGCGAAAATCTCCCGGGCGCCAAATTCGCGCGCCAACTGAATCGCCGCGGTGCCGATACCGCTCGAACCGCCATGGATCAGCACGCTCTCGCCCTTGGCCAGGGCGCCGCGCTCGAACAGATTGTGCCAGACGGTAAAGAACGTTTCCGGCAGGGCAGCGGCTTCCTCCATCGAGAAGCCATGCGGCACGCGCAGACATTGCGGCTCCGGCGCGACGCAATATTCCGCATAGCCGCCGCCCGCGACGAGCGCCGTCACCGCATCGCCGACCCTGAGACGGACGCCTTGACCGACGGCGACGACATGGCCCGCGACTTCAAGGCCGGGAATATCGGATGCGCCAGCCGGCGGCGGATACATGCCCTTGCGCTGCATCACGTCGGGACGATTGACGCCGGCGGCGGCGACCTTGATCAACACCTCGCCTTGACTGGTTTTCGGCACGGCCCGCGTGCCAGGTTTCAGCACTTCGGGTTCGCCCGCCTTGGTGATTTCGATCGCCGTCATGGTGTCGGGGAGATTGGCCACGTCGCCGCCTCTTTCATTCGCTTCGTCGATTGCACCTCTAACCCGATCGCGCCAGACTGGCAACGGGAGACGGGCATGGACGACGAAGACAATCTGCCGCGCACGAAAAAACCGCCGCCGAAAAACCTGGCGCCGATGTCGATCGCGGAACTCGAGGACTATATCGGCGAACTCGAGGAAGAGATTTTGCGCGTACGCGCGGACATCGCGGCGAAGCGCTCGCAGCGCGGCGGTGCCGAGGCTCTATTCAAACGCAAGTAATGGAGCGGTCGGTTGTCGCTACGCGGTAAAACCGCGCTGGTCACGGGCTCAACCAGCGGTATCGGTCTAGGCATCGCCCACGCCCTCGCGGCGGAAGGCTGCGCCATCATGCTCAATGGTTTCGGCGATACGAAGGAGATCGAGACGATTCGACGCGACCTCGCCAATCGCTACGAGGTCAAGGTCGCGCATCATCCCGCGGATGTATCGAAGCCCGAACAAATCCGCGCCATGATCGCCGACACCGTGTCGCAACTCGGCCCGGTCGATGTCTTGGTCAACAATGCCGGCATCCAGCATGTCGCGCCGATCGAGCAATTCCCCGACGACAAGTGGGACGCGATCATCGCGATCAATCTGAGCGCCGCGTTCCACACCACGAAGGCTGTACTGCCGACCATGCGCAATCGCGGCTGGGGCCGCATCGTCAACATCGCCTCGGCGCATGGCCTGGTGGCAAGCGAGGACAAGGCCGGCTATGTCGCCGCCAAGCACGGCCTGGTCGGCCTGACCAAGGTAACGGCGCTCGAAGCGGCGTCGAGCGGCATCACCTGCAACGCGATTTGTCCGGGGTGGGTGTTGACGCCCCTGGTCGAGCGCCAGATCGCCGCCCGTGCGGGTGATTTCAAACTCGCGATCGAACAAGCCAAAGCCGATTTGCTCAAGGAGAAGCAAAAGCTGCTGTCTTTCACAACGCCGGAACAGATCGGCGCGATGATCGTGTTCCTGTGCGGCGAGAACGGCGCAACCATGACCGGCGCCGCGCTCTCCATGGATGGCGGCTGGGTGGCGCAATAACGCTTGATGTAGTGTCGCTGTCGCCAGTTCACCGCGATTCATTGCGGTCGCAGCAATCTAAATAGGGCTGTGGACAATCTTAATTTTCCGTTCCGTATCAGTCCGAGCGACAGTTTAGTTGACGCATTGGATACGATGAGCGAGTTTAGCTTAAACAATAAGGTAAAGAGCGAGGGCGGGCCTTGTCGAAATCATGGCGAGCGGTTTTGTCTTGGCCGGTTCTCGGAACGGCCTGGATCGTTATTTGCCTTCTCTACATCCAGACGCAGGTCGGCTGGTCGACCCTCGCCAGCATGTTGCCGCACGAGATCGCGACCGCGGTCCTCGGCGTCGTCGTGCCGCTGGTCTTCATCTGGGTAGTGACGACGACCCGACGCGGACCGAGCGACTTCGCGGCGCTCGAAAGCCGCCTGGCGCAACAGATCACGGCGCTCGGCAACCATGCCAACCCGCTTGACGCCACGACCCAGGAAGCCGGCGAGGCGCTCCGGCGCCGTGCGGTCGATCTCGCCTCGACCGCCGAGATCGTCGCGCAACGGCTCGACAAAACCACCGCGGCGCTGGGCGACCAACTCGCCGATTCCGTCAATCTCGTCATCGACGCAACACAGCGCTCGGAAGACACCCGCGACAGTCTGGAAATCACCACCGCCGAGATCGGCCGGTTGGCCGAGACGATCGCGACCCACGCCGCGACCGTTGAACGTGCCGCCGGACGCGACCTCGCCTCGGCAGCCGAGCGGCTCGCCCTCCAAGTGTCGGTCGTGGAAGCAGTGATCGAACGCGCGTTTGCTGCGAGCGGCGATCGCGTCACCGAGCGCGCCAGCGAAATCGAGGCGCGCCTCGTCGAGACGCTGCAACGCACCGCGGAGCGTTCCGTCGACGAGTTGAGCCGGGTCGGCGTGCGGCTGGCGCGCGAGACCAGCTCGGCGGCCGACCGCGTGGCCAGCGAAATCAATAATTTCGAAGGGGTCGTGACACGCACGGTCGGCGCGGTCAGCGACCGTATCGGCGAGCAGTCGGCACAGCTCGAACAGCAGCTCTTTGCCGCGACCACGCAGTTTGAGGGCGCGTCGGCGCAGATCAGCATGACCGCGCGGCGCTCATCGGAGATGCTGACGGGCTCGGCGGACGCGCTGCTGGTCGGCTGGAAAAAGGCGGCGGTGCAGGCCGAGGCGCTCGCCAACACGTTCCGCGACTATTCCACCGAGATCAACCGTCACACCGAACAGACGACGGTCCAGGCAGAATCGCTCGGCGCCGCGCTGCTGCGCCACACGCAGGATCTGCGCACGGCGTCCGCCGAAGCGTTGACGCAGCTCAGCCAGGTCGGCGGCGGCTTCGGCACCCAAAGCGAGCGCCTCGCCATCGCGGCGCGCGACGCCAAGGCGCGCATGGACGAAGCCAACGAGGCGTTGCACATCAACGCGCGCGACGTCTTGGCACTGAGCGAGCAGTCGGCGGCCCGCATCGACGCGGTCGGCGAAAGCCTGCGCCAGCGCGGCGGCGACTTGTCAGACGTGGTTCAGACCAACATCATGTCGCTGCATCGCACGGTCGAGGATTTTCGCGAGCAAGGCCGCGACATCACCGATTCCGCGGACCAGATGGTGGCGCGCATCGATACAGCCGCCGTGGGTCTGCGCAACCAAGCAAGCGACCTTCAGACCGGCGTCGACCAGTTGGTGGCGAGGACGCGGCTTGCCGCCGAAGGGCTGGAGCAGTACATGGCGCGGCTCGGCGGCGCTTCGTCCGACGCAGCACAGCATTTCCATGTTGCCGGCGACGCCATGCGCCAGGAGATCGATCGGGTCAAAGCGTCGGCCGAGCAGGCGGCCTATCGCGTCGCGCAATTGCAAGAGACGTTCGCCTCCCAGCTTAGCCGGCTCGACAGCGCGCGTGACGACGTCGCGGCCCAAGCCGAACAGATACGCGCGCTGTTGCAGCAACAGACCGACGAGCTGTTGTCGACGTCGGAGCGTACCATCGCGCGGTCGGCGGCGGTCGGCGAGACGTTCCGCGACCAGACCTTCCATCTGCGCGAGGCGGCGCGCGAGGCCAGCGAGCAGGCCGAGACCATCGGCGGCGTGCTGCAACGCCAGCTAAGGGAGTTGAACGGCGTCGCCGACACACTGCTCGCGCTGACCAACACCATCAACAACACCATCCAGTCCGGCACCGCCGAGATCGGCACCGCGACCGAGCGCGCCGCCATGCGGATTGACGATCTCGGCGACGCATTCACCCGCCGCGCACTCGCGGTCGGCGACGCCAGCGAGCATGCGACCCGCAACCTCGAGGCCAGCGGCGCCGCGTTGCAGCGCCACGCCGTCGCTGCCGAGCAAGCCGCCGAGCGCACGGTACAGCGCCTCGGCGAGCGCGGCGAGCAGATGGCTACGGCGGGAATCCGCCTTACCGAGATCGGCGAACAGTTCCAGCGCCGCACCGAGATGCTGGCCCAGGCCGCCGACGAAGCGGCGACGCGCCTTGGCGAAGCCAGCGGCCAGTTCAGCGACCGCGTCTCCTCGATCGCGACCGCGAGCGAGGCGATTTCGGAACGGCTGCGCGAACTCGGCGATTCCGCGCAACGCCAGGCCGATCTCCTGACACAAGCGCTCGATGCCACCACGCAGACCGGCGAGAAGGCGAACCAAGCGCTCCTGAAGCAGCTCCGCGAGCTCGCCGCCGCAGCGCAGGAGACGGCGCGCGAGCTGAGCGCGACGCGGGCCGCGCTGAGCGATCATTCGCTCCAGCTCGACGGCGTCGCCGAACGCGCGCTGGCGCGCGTCGGCAGCATCGTCGAAGGCGTGCGCAACTACGCGAAGGATGTGGCGGCGGCGGGAGACCAGGCAAGCGCGAAAGTGAGCAGCGTCGCCGAACTGTTCCACTCCCAGACACAGGCGCTGATCGATGCCGGCGAGCGCGCCAGCCAGAAGGCCGAAACCATCGCCGATCTGTTCCACGCCCAGACGCGGGCGCTGACCGAGGCGGGAACGCAGGCCAATACCGCCGCCGACGAGATCGCGCAACTCTTCGAGGCGCGCACCCAGGCGCTGCTGCAAGCCGCCAACCTCGCTAGCGACCAGGCCCGCGCCAATGCCGGCAACGTCGCGCAGATCTTCGAAGCCCAGACCGAGGCGCTGCTCAAGGCGGCGGACGAAGTCGGCGAGCAGGCGCGCGCCAAGGCCGGCAATGTCGCCGCGCTGTTCGAGGCGCAGACCCAGGCGCTGCTCAAGGCGGCCGACGAGGCCGGCGAACGCGCCCGCGCCAAGATCGACAACGTGTCGCGCATGTTCGCAGCACGCACCGAGGCGGTGCTGGCGGCGGCGGACCGGGCGGGCGAGCAAGCTACCGCCAAGGCGGACTCGATCGCGCATGTCTTCGAGGCGCGCACCGAGGCTCTGCTCCAGGCCGCGAATGAGGCGGGCGACCGCGCCGGGGCCAAGGCCGACAGCATGGCGCAGATCTTCGAACAGCATGCCCAGGCGCTGCTGCGCGCCACCGACGAGGCCGGCAACCGCGCCGGCGAGAAGGTCGACACTATCGCGCGGCAGTTTGCGGCGCGCACCGACGCGCTCTTGAAGGCCGCCGACGAGGTCGGGGACCAGGCGAGCCTCAAGGCCAACAACATCGCGCGGCTGTTCGAGGGACGGACGGAAGCGCTGCTCAAGGCCGCCGACGAGGCGGGCGAGCGCGCCACCGCACGCATCGACGAAGTCGGCCGCACGCTCGGCGAGCGCACCCAGGCCCTGGTCCAGTCGGCCGTCGCGATGAGCAGCGAGGCCAACGACAAGGCCGCCGCGCTGGCGAAGTCGCTCGAGACGCAGTCGCAAGCCTTGATCGAAGCCGGCGACATCGCGGGCGAGCGGGCGCGCGCCAAGGTCGACGACATCGCCAAACTGTTCGCGGCCCGCACCGAGGAGCTGCTGCAATCGGCGGACCGCGCCGCGGGCGAAGCCGCGAACCGCGCCCGCGCCGTCGCCGAGTTGTTCGCGGCGCGCACCGAGGCGCTGATCAAGGCCGCCAACGAAGCCTCCGGTGAGGTCGGCGCCAAGACCGAGACCGTGACCCAGGCGTTCGAGGCGCGCACCCAGGCGCTGACCAAGCTCGCGGCCGACGCGGTCGCCGAGGCGCAGAATTTGCGCGAGGCCACCCAGGTCGAGGCCAAGCGGCTGCGCGAGGCGTCGGTGGTGCACGCGCAGATGTTGCGCGAGGCGACCGAGGCCGAAGCGACGCGGCTGCGCGAGGCCGCGGCGCAGGACGCGCAGAAGCTGCGCGAGGCGGCGAACGCCGAGGCCGCGCGGCTGCGCGAGGCGATCTCGGCCGACGCCCAGACCCTGCGCGAAGCCGCCGCGCAGGAGGCGGAGAAGCTGCGCGCCGCCGCCGCGGTGACGCAGCAGGAAACCTTCCTCAAGGCCGCGACGCTGATCATCGAGACCCTGAACTCGATCGCGGTCGATCTTCAGCCCGTGCTCGAGCCGTCGATCTCGGACTCGGTGTGGCGCCGGTTCCACTCGGGCGACCGCGGCGCCTTCACCCGGCAGCTCCTACAGATGCAAGACGCCAACGCGTCCTCGATCATCAAAAAGAAATTCGAGGACGACCCGGCGTTCCGCGAACATGTACTGCGCTATGTCGCGCAGTTCGAGACGCTGCTCGCGCAAGCCAAGGAATGCGACCCGCTCGAAGTCCTCGGCGCCGCCTTCGTCACCGCCGACGTCGGCAAGCTGTACCTGGTCCTGTCCAGCGCCGTCGGCCGGGTGAAGCACTAAGCACCGAAACGAAAACCCCGCCCGGCGAAGGGCGGGGTTCTCTCCGCAACAACGTCCGTTACGCCGCGGCTTTCTGCTCGATCGTCTGCGGCTGCGGCGCGGGGCCGGTCGCGATCGCGATCTTGCGGGGCTTCGCGGCTTCGGGCACGTCGCGCACCAGATCGACGCTCAGCATGCCGTTGGCGAGGCCGGCACCCGTGACCTTGATATGGTCGGCGAGCTGGAAGTGGCGCTCGAAGGCGCGGCGCGCGATGCCGCGATGGAGGTATTTTGTCGCATCGTCGTCGGTTTTGGCCTTGCCGGTGACGGTGAGGTCGTTCTCCTTCACGACGACGTCGATCTCATCGGGGCCGAAACCCGCGACCGCCATGGTCAGGCGATAGGCGTTCTCGCCGGCGGCCTCGATGTTGTAGGGCGGATAGCCCGCGCCGGTGTCGACGCGCGTCGCGGTCTCGGCGAGCCGCATCAGCCGGTCGAAACCGATGGTGGAACGGAACAAGGGGGAAAAGTCGAAATCGGTCATAACCACATCCTCCAAGGAGCAACATGGGGGCCGCGCGGGACGCGTCATGCGCCGGCGTCGGCAACCGGACCTGCGAGGCAGCGTCCGGATGAGTG
>JANWJX010000032.1 GCA_025451725.1 Allostellaceae bacterium | reverse complement strand
GGCATGGCCATTCTCAAGATCGCACGCATGGGGCACCCGGTGTTGCGCGCCGTCGCCCAGCCGGTCGCCGACCCGGCCGCGCCGGAAATCCGCGCGCTGGTCGACGACATGCTGGAAACCGCGATCGATGCCACCGGGACCGGCCTCGCGGCGCCGCAAGTCCATGTTTCGCAACGGCTTGTCGTCTTCATGGTCGGGCCACAGCGCCTCACCGGTCGGCCGCTCGACGAGGCGCAGGACTGGACGGTCCTGATCAACCCGGTCATCGAACCGATCGGCGACGAGCGGGAACTGGGCTGGGAGGGCTGCCTGTCGGTACCCGGGCTGCGCGGCGCGGTGCCGCGCTGGACCAGGATCCGCTATCGCGGGGTCGGGCTCGGCGGCGCGACCATCGACCGCACGGTCGAGGGTTTCCACGCACGCGTTGTCCAGCACGAATGCGACCATCTCGACGGCATTCTCTATCCGCAGCGGATGCCGGACATGCGCCTCTTGCAGTTCAACGAGGAAGCCTCGCGCTTCCCCATCGGCCTTCCCGGACCTGACAATGTCGATGAGTGACGCCGATCGCGAGACCTTGATGCTGGCGATGCTGCCCGACGTGCCGTTCGACGGCTGGACACGCCATGCGCTGCTGACCGCCGCCGCAAAGCACGGCATCGCAGCCGCCGATGCCGCCGCCGCGTTTCCCCGCGGACCGGCGGACATGGCCGTGTCGTTCAGCCGCTGGGCCGACCGGCAGATGCTGGCGCGGCTCGGCCATCTCGATATCGGCACGATGCGCACCCACGAAAAAGTCGCTGCCGCGGTAATGGCGCGCTTCGAGGCATTGGCGCTGCACCGCGAGGCGGTGCGCCGCGCCCTGCGCGTTCTGGCACAGCCGCTCAACGCGCCGTTGGCGGCACGGCTGATCTACGAGACGGTCGATGCGATCTGGTATGCGGTCGGGGACGAGTCGGTGGATTTCAGCTTCTACACCAAGCGCGGCCTGCTCGGCGGCTTGCTCGCCGTCACCTCGCTCTATTGGCTTGAAGATCGGTCAGCCAATTTCGCCGAGACGCGCGGCTTCCTCGAACGGCGGCTCGGCGAAATCGGCGCCCTGCCCCGCTGGCGCGAGAGCGTCGCATCGCGGCTCGACATGCTGCCCAACCCCTTTCGGCTCGGCCGGGCGCTGCGCGGACGTTAATTCGCGCCTTCAAAACTGACCGATGCCCCGACAGTCTTGCCGCCAGGATCTGCAACGCTGGCGTGGAACGGCGCACTTTCACCCGGCTGCAGACGATCCTGCGTCGCCACCACCGTCCAACTCCTGATCGGATGGCGGCCCACATCCTCGAGCGTAATGCGCAAGGGCGGCACCCGGCGCGCCATGTTCGAAATGTTCGCGACCTCGCCGTCGATCACCAAGACCGGGCGGCCGTCGACCTGGGTGCGGTTGGAGCGTAGACCGCGAACTTCGAGATCGTCGCGCGGGTCGCCAGGCCCCAGCCCGACCGCCGCGTAAACGCCCTCGAGCGCCGGCACGCGGTCCATCAGGAAATCGCGGCCGTACCAGAGCAGTGCCAAAACCGCCGCCACCAGCGCGACGATCAATAGTGGCCGGTTACTGCCGCGCACCACATTGTCCTCGTCCGAGACGGCAACACTGAAGCTGGTAGGTTCCGGCAGGCGGCGTACCGCGGGACGAGGAGGGACCGGGGCGGGGAGCGGCTCGTCCTCAAGCACCGCCGCCGGTGCGGCCGCCGCGAAACTGGGCGGCGGCGGAATGACGGGCGGCGGCGGCAGCGGACGGGCCTGCGGCGCCGGGCGCGGCGGCAGCGGCCGGTCGAGCCCGGGCAGCGGCAGATCGACCCGGCGCGGCGCGTCTTCCGCCGGCAATTGCATCCAAACATGATTGCAATGGGTGCACCGCACCGTTCGCCCCGTGGCGCCTAGCGCGCGTGGGTCGATCAAAAAGCGGGTCGCACAAATGGGGCAGGTAACAATCATACCATCGCTGTCCGTTCACGATTGTATCGCCACACGCGCCAAGGGCAAGAATGTCTCTCATTCCTTTGTCTTATTGTCCGCCCCTCACGCTTGGACTAATAGGATGTCACCGAAAAGCCTCAACGGCATCGGGGCAGTCGGCAAAGACCGCCAAGAGAAAAATTCATGGGGAGAAAAATGCTGGGATTTCTCGACAAGAGCCGGACCATCGCGCCGGCGGGTTACTCACGCTGGCTGATTCCGCCGGCCGCGCTATGCGTCCACCTCTGCATCGGCCAAGCCTATGCCTACAGCGTGTTCAACATTCCGCTGTCGAAGCTGATCGGCATCGGCGCTAAGGCGCCGGGCGGCGCCTGGGACCTGCACAAGCTGATCGCGGTGCCCTCGGCGCCGGACGATTGGACGCTCGCCCAGCTCGGGTGGATTTTCAGTCTCGGTATTTTTTTCCTCGGTGTGTCGGCGGCGCTGCTCGGCCGCTGGGTCGAGGAAGGCGGACCGCGCCGAGCGATGTTCACCGCGGCGCTGTGCTGGGCGGCGGGATTCCTGCTGTCGGCGCTTGGCGTCTATGTCCACAATATCTGGCTGATCTATATCGGCTACGGCGTGATCGGCGGTTTCGGTCTTGGCATCGGCTATATCTCGCCGGTCTCGACCCTGATCAAGTGGTTCCCCGACCGGCCGGGCATGGCCACCGGCATGGCGATCATGGGGTTCGGCGGCGGCGCATTCATCGCCTCGCCTTTGTCGGTTTGGCTGATGGGCAAGTTCACCACCCAGACCCATGTCGGCGTCGCCGAGACCTTCATTGTCATGGGGCTGATCTATCTCTGCTTCATGATGATCGGCGCCTGGCTGGTGAAGATTCCGGCGCCGGGCTGGAAGCCCGAAGGGTTTGTCGCGCCGCCGCCTCATCCGCTGATCACCACCAACCACGTCTACGTCTACCAGGCGCTGAAAACCCCGCAATTCTGGCTGATCTGGTGGGTGCTGTGCCTTAACGTCACCGCCGGTATCGGCGTGCTCGGTCAGGCTTCGGCGATGAGTCAGGAAATGTTCCCGGGCCATATCACCGCGATCGCAGCCTCCGGACTGGTCGGGTTGATGAGCCTCTTCAACATGGGCGGTCGTTTCGCCTGGGCGTCGACCTCGGACTTTATCGGGCGCAAGAACACCTATTTCGTGTTCTTCGCGCTTGGCACCGTGCTCTACGCCATCGTGCCGACCTCGGGCTCGATCGGCAGCGTGCCGCTGTTCGTGATCTGCTTCCTGGTCATCATCAGCATGTATGGCGGCGGCTTCTCGACCGTGCCGGCCTATCTCAAGGACATGTTCGGCACGCGCTATGTCGGCGCCATCCACGGCCTGTTGCTGACCGCTTGGTCGATGGCGGGCATCTTCGGGCCGGTGCTGGTGAACTACATCCGCGCCTACAATATCGCGCACGGCATCCCCAAGGCCCAGGCCTACAACAACACCATGTACATCATGGCGGTGCTGCTGGTGATCGGCTTCTTCTGCAATTTCTTCATCAAGGCGGTGAACTCGCGTCACCACATGACCGCCGATGAAGCCGAGCAGATGATCTGAGGGAGGCCGATATGAGCAACGGATTGAAGCTGGTACTGGCCTGGGGCCTCGTCGGGATCCCGCTGGCCTGGGGCGTGATAGAGACCGCGATCAACGCGGCGAAGCTGTTTCAGTAACGACCCTTCTCAACGGCGCGCATCCGGTCTATTCGGATCGGATGCGCGTCGATGAATTCGATTTCGACCTGCCGCCAAGCCTGATCGCCGAGCGGCCCGCCAGCCCGCGTGACGCTTCGCGGCTGTTGGAGGTCGGCGCGCGGCTTGACGATCGAGCCATGCTCGACCTGCCGAAACTGCTGCGGCCGGGCGATTTGCTCGTGGTCAACGACACGCGCGTGATCCCCGCGCGATTGATCGGCCGTCGGGGCGCGGCCAAGATCGAGGTGACATTGCATCGTGACCTCGGCGGCGCTTGGCGTGCCTTCGCCAAAGGGGCGAAAAAGCTCCATGCCGGCGACCGGATCGATTTCAGCGAGGATTTTCATGCCGCTGTCGCCGCCAAGAACGAGGAGGGCGATGTCACCCTCGCCTTCGACCGGGAAGGCGCTTCGTTTTACGCGGCATTGGTCCGCCACGGCCACGTGCCGCTGCCGCCTTATATCAAGCGGCCCGACGATGCCGGCGACCGCGGCGACTACCAGACGATTTTCGCGGCGAAGGACGGCGCGGTGGCGGCGCCGACCGCGGGGCTGCATTTCACGGATCGTTTGCTGGCTGCGCTGGACCAGGCCGGGATTGGGCGGATCGCCGTGACGCTGCATGTCGGGGCCGGCACGTTCCTGCCGGTCAAAGTCGCCGACACGGCCGACCATAAGATGCACAGCGAGACCGGCTTCATCGACGCGGCGACGGCGGCACGCATCAACGACGCGCGCCGCGCCGGGGGCCGAATCGTCGCGGTCGGCACGACGGCGCTGCGCCTCCTCGAAAGCGCGGCCGGCGACGATGGCACGGTCAAGCCGTTCGCCGGCGACACCGCCTTGTTCATCACGCCGGGCTATCGCTTCAAGGCGGTCGATCTGCTGCTGACCAATTTTCATTTGCCGCGCTCGACCCTGTTCATGCTGGTCAGCGCCTTTGCCGGCCTCGCACGCATGAAGGCGGCCTACGCGCATGCCATCGTGCGGCGCTATCGCTTTTTCTCCTATGGCGACGCGTGCCTGCTCCACCCGGCGGCCGAGGCATGAGCGACGCCCTGCCGTTCACCGTGTTGGCTGAGGATGGCGCGGCCCGGTGCGGCCGCCTCGAAACCGCGCACGGCGTCATCGAGACGCCGTGCTTCATGCCGGTCGGCACCGCCGCCACGGTGAAGGCAATGACGCCCGAGGATGTCGCCGCCACCGGCGCCAAAATCATTCTCGGCAACACCTATCATCTGATGCTGCGCCCGACGGCGGAGCGCATCGCCGAGCTCGGCGGTTTGCACAAATTCATGAACTGGCCGCGCGCGATCCTGACCGACAGCGGCGGGTTTCAGGTCATGTCGCTCGCCAAGCTGCGCAATATCGACGAGCGCGGCGTCACCTTCCGCTCCCATCTCGACGGCACGCTCTACTCGCTGCCGCCCGAGCGCTCGATCGAAATCCAGCATCTGCTCGGTTCCGACATCACCATGGCGCTCGACGAATGCACGCCGTTCCCCGTTACGCCCGAGGAATCGATCGTCTCGATGGAGCGCTCGATGCGCTGGGCCGAGCGCTGCCGCGCCTCCTTCAGGGAGCGGCCCGGCCACGGCTTGTTCGGCATCGTGCAGGGCAGCGTGTTCCCGGTCCAGCGCATGCACTCGGCGGAATCGCTGACCGATATCGGCTTCGACGGCTACGCCATCGGCGGGCTCGCGGTCGGCGAAGGCCAGGACATGATGTTCATGACGATCGACGCGACCGTGCCGGCGCTCCCCGAGAACGCGCCGCGCTATCTGATGGGCGTCGGCAAGCCGGACGACCTGGTCGGCGCGGTGCAGCGCGGCATCGACATGTTCGATTGCGTGATCCCGACGCGCTCCGGCCGCACCGCGCAGGCCTTCACGCGGCGCGGCACGGTCAATCTGCGCAACGCGCGGCACATCAGCGACCCGCGCCCGCTCGATTCCGACTGCGCCTGCCCGGTCTGCAAGCATTACAGCCGCGCCTATCTCCACCATCTCGCGCGCGCCGGCGAGATTCTGTCGGCGATGCTGTTGACCCAGCACAATCTCAGCTACTATGCCGAATTGATGGCGACGATGCGCGACGCGATCGCGAAGCGACGCCTCGACGATTTCGCCGATGAATTCGCCGCGCAACAGGCGCAAGGCGACCTGCCCCCGCTCTAGGCCCGACCATGCCCAAACCGAAATATGCCGATCTGAAACAGCTTGGCGCGCATGTCGCGCCGCCCGAATCGCCCGACAAGGCGGTGCTGGAGCGCGTCGCCAATCCTCAGCCCGGCACGCTTTATCTCGTGCGCTTCACCGCGCCGGAATTCACCTCGATCTGTCCGGTCACCGGCCAACCCGACTTCGCGCATCTGGTCATCGACTATGTGCCGAAGCGCTGGATCGTCGAGAGCAAGAGTCTCAAGCTCTATCTCGGCGCGTTCCGCAATCACGGCGCGTTTCACGAGGATTGCACCGTCGCGATCGCCAAGCGGCTCGTCGCCGAGATCGCGCCGCAATGGCTGCGCATCGGCGGCTATTGGTATCCGCGCGGCGGCATGCCGATCGACGTGTTCTATCAGACTGGCGCGCCACCCAAGGATTTATGGCTGCCGGACCAAGGCGTCGCGCCGTATCGGGGACGGGGTTAGTCTTTCTGTTAGCCTCAATCGCCGGCGCTCGCGTCCGCTCGCTTGGCTTCCGCGCCTAACGGCGCGCGCTCGCACTTGCTCGCGTAGCGCGTCCCTGTGGTCGGGACGCGCTATTCCAACCCCACCTCGATGACGTGCTGGCGAAACGCGGCGTTGTCCGAGAGGCGCACCAGCCACGCGCCGACCGCGCTGTCGCGGTTGCCCTGCCCCATCGCGAACCAGCGATGCGCCCAGATGCCGTTGCCGATATCGGCCAGCGAAATCGCGGCGCCTTCGAGATAGGGCTGGTGCTTGAGCCGCGCCTCGAGAATCGCAAACGGCGCAAAAGTGTCCTTGGCGCGGCGCGCGATTTCTTCCGGCGTGCGCTGCGCCTCGGGCAGGCGGTGGAGCAGGAAATAAAGCGGCGTCAGCGCCGGCGTCATGATCGAGAGCTGCCAGTCCATCCAGCGCTCGACCAGCGCGCGCCGGCCGGGATCAGGCGGATAGGCCGGGTTCGGACCGTATTTGTTGCAGAGATAGCGGCTGACCGAGTTCGATTCCCACATCACCAGGTCGCCGTCGAACACGGTCGGCACCAGCCCGTTGGGATTGAGCGCGAGATAGTCGGCGTCGCGGTTGCGGCCGAATTTGCCGCCGACATCCTCCCGCGTGAATTCGAGACCGAGCGTGGTCGCGGTCCACAGCACTTTCTGCACGTTCGACGAGGTGGTGCGGCCGAGAATCCGCAACATCGTCACACCCCCGCCGCCTCGGCGGCGCGGGAGGCGCGTTTGCGGTCGTTGGGGTCGAGGAAGCGCTTCCGGAGGCGGATCGATTTCGGCGTCACCTCCGCGAGTTCGTCGTCGTCGATATAGGCAATCGCCTGTTCGAGGCTCATCTGGATCGGCGGCGTCAGGCGCACCGCCTCGTCCTTCGAGGTAGTGCGGATGTTGGTGAGCTGCTTGCCCTTGATCGGGTTGACGTCGAGATCGTTGCCGCGCGTGTGCGCGCCGATAATCATGCCTTGATAGACCGGCACGCCGGGCACGATGAACATCGGCCCGCGCTCTTCCAAATTCCATAGTGCATAGGCCACGGCGTCGCCGTTCGCGGTCGAGATCAGCACGCCGTTGCGGCGGCCCTCGATCGGCCCTTTCCATGGCGCATAGGCGTGGAACAGGCGGCTCATCACCGCGGTGCCGCGGGTGTCGGTGAGCAACTCGCCCTGATAGCCGATCAGGCCGCGCGTCGGCGCATGGAAAATGATGCGCATCTTGCCGCCGCCCGAGGGGCGCATGTCCTGCATCTCGGCCTTGCGCTGCGACAGTTTGTCGACCACGACGCCGGCATATTCCTGGTCGAGGTCGATTTGCACTTCCTCGATCGGCTCGAGCCGGTTGCCATTGGCGTCGGTCCTGAACAGGACGCGCGGACGCGAGATCGCCATCTCGAAGCCTTCGCGGCGCATCTGCTCGATCAGCACGCCGAGCTGCAACTCGCCGCGGCCCGCGACCTCGACCGAATCCTTGTCGGCGGATTCCGTGACGCGGATCGCGACATTGCCTTCGGCCTCGCGCTTCAGCCGCTCGACGATCATGCGCGACGTGACCTTGGTGCCTTCGCGCCCGGCGAGCGGCGAATCGTTGACCGCGAAGGTCATGGCGAGGGTCGGCGGATCGACCGGGATGGCGTGGAGCGGCTCGGCCAAGTCGACGGCGCCGATCGTGTCGGCGACGGTGGTGGTGGTGAGGCCGGCGATGGCGATGATGTCGCCCGCCTGCGCTTCCTCGACCGGGCGGCGGTCGAGACCGCGGAACGCCAAGAGCTTGGTGAGGCGCGCATCCTCGATCGGCGTGCCATCGGGACTCCAGGATCTCACTGGCATGTTCATGCGCGCGATTCCGGTCTCGATGCGTCCCGTCAGCACGCGGCCGAGATAGGGGTCGTATTCGAGAATCGTCGCCAGCAGCGCGAACGGCTTGTCGAGCTCGGCCTTGGGCGGCGCCACATGTTTCAGGATCAGCTCGAACAGCGGCGTCAGATCCTTGCGCTCGTCCTTTTCCAGATTCGCGACCGCCCAGCCGGCGCGGCCCGAGGCATAGAGCGTCGGGAAGTCGAGCTGCTCGTCCGTCGCGTCGAGCGCCGCGAACAGATCGAACACCGCGTCATGCACTTCGTGCGCGCGGGCGTCGGCGCGGTCGATCTTGTTGATGACCACGATGGGCTTTAGGCCCTGTTTCAGCGCCTTGGCGGTAACGAACTTGGTCTGCGGCATCGGCCCTTCGGCGGCGTCGACCAGTACCAGCACGCCGTCGACCATCGACAGGATGCGCTCCACCTCGCCGCCGAAATCGGCGTGGCCGGGCGTGTCGACGATGTTGATGCGGGTGCCGTGCCACTCGACCGAGGTGCATTTGGCCAGGATGGTGATGCCGCGCTCGCGCTCGAGGTCGTTGGAATCGAGCGCGCGCTCCATCACCTGCTGGTTGGCGCGGAAGGTGCCGCTCTGGCGCAGCAGCGCATCGACCAGCGTGGTCTTGCCGTGGTCGACATGGGCGATAATCGCGATGTTGCGCAGGTCCATAAGGGCGGCGGTCCGGAGATTCTCGGCGATAGATGGGGATTGCTGCGGTGCAAAATAAGGGGCGTCGCTCAACTGCGCAAGCGCCGGAAAGCTAACGGCCGCGCGGTCAGACCTGCCGGTCGCGGTGGTGATATAGGAGGAAGTAGCTCGCTGCCAGAAACACAACGGTCACAATGACCGCGATGATGCCCATGGCGCCGGAGACGATGGCGCCGCCGACCGCCGCGCCGAGCGGCGGCGACAGTCCGAGCGATTGGGCCAGGTCGGCTGATGATTGCGGCACCGCCTCTGCCGCCCGGGAATACCAGGGAAGCGACGCCGCCAGCACGACACCGGCAAGGAAACACAGGAAAGACAGCGCGCCCCACACGGCGCGCAAGGTCGAAGCGCCGACGGCGACCGCGGCTACGATCACGCATGCGACGGCACTGGAAATCCACATTGGCGCCCATTCTGAACCGGACGCACCCTTGGCGATATTGATGATCGCCGACAATATCAGCAGCACCAAGCCAAGTATCACCGCCGCCGCGATGCGGCCAACGGCGCTTGCTTCGCGATGCGACAGGCGAAGGCTCAATTGACGCCGGTCGTGGCTCGATGTGGAGAAGTTGGCAGCCATGGAAAGTCAATATCCGGCTCGGTCGGCTGCGGCCTTGATTCAGATCAACGTCGTTCCGGCTTCGGCCGGGGAAAGATTCATGCGCGAAAGGCGCCCAGGATGGTAAGCGCCCATTACGAGCATTTCCCCCACGGCGCGGATATCGGGGTCCGCGGCATTGCCGACAGCAAGGCGGAAGCGTTCGCGCAAGCGGCGCTGGCGCTGACGGCGCTCGTCACCGACCCGGCCGGGGTCGCGTCGCGGACGAAGGTGCTACTGGAATGCAGCGCGCCGTCGGATCTGCTTCTGCTCAACGATTGGCTCAACCGGCTGATCTACGAGATGGCGGTGCGGCGCATGTTGTTCGGGCGTTACGAGGTTGCGATCGACGATGGGCGGCTCCGCGCCGAAGCATGGGGCGAACCGGTCGACCGCGATCGTCATGCGCCCGCCGTCGAGCCCAAGGGCGCGACCCTGACCGAGTTGAAGGTCGGGCAACGCGACGATGGCGGCTGGGTTGCGCAATGCATCGTCGACGTATGAGGCGCCAATGGACACCAACGGGTTGAAGCAGATCGGCGACACGGAATGGCAGGTGCCGAAAAGCGGCGCGATGCGGGTGCCGGGCGTCATCTTCGCCGACGCGGCACTGATCAACGACATGGACAACAAGGTGCTGGAGCAGTTGCGCAACGTCGCGGGCCTGCCCGGCATCGTCGAGGCCGCCTACGCCATGCCTGACGCGCACTGGGGCTATGGTTTCCCGATCGGCGGCGTCGCCGCGTTCGACCCCGACGAGGGCGGCGTGATTTCCGCCGGCGGCGTCGGCTTCGATATTTCCTGCGGCGTGCGGACGTTGCTTACCGGCCTCAAACGCGCCGACATCGAGCCGGTCAAGAAATCGCTTGCCGACTCTCTGTTCCGCAACATTCCCGCCGGGGTCGGCAGCACCGGGAAAATCTCACTCGACGAGACCGAGATGGATGCGATGCTCGAAGGCGGCGCCCATTGGGCACTGGCCCAGGGCTACGGCGGGACCGAAGATCTTGAGCGCATCGAGGAACGTGGCAAGGTTGCGGGCGCGCGGCCTGACGCCGTCTCGACGTACGCCAAGAAGCGCCAACATGACGAGATGGGCACACTTGGCTCGGGCAATCACTATCTCGAAGTCCAGGAAGTGACCCGGATCCACGATGCCGTCGCCGCGGCTTCGTTCGGCCTCCGGCTGGGCGATGTCGTGGTCAGCATCCATTGCGGCTCGCGCGGTCTCGGCCATCAGATCGGCACCGAATTCCTGCGCGAGATGGCGGTCGCGGCGCCGGATTTCGGCTTGGTCCTGCCCGATCTCGAACTGGCCTGCGCCCCGCTGCGTTCCGAGTTGGGCCAACGCTATCTTGGCGCGATGCGCGCCGCGACCAATTGTGCCTATGCCAACCGCCAGATCGTCACCCATCTGACGCGGCGCGTGCTCGAGCATTTTTTCCCGGGCGGACGGTTCGATCTGCTGTTTGACGTCTCGCACAATACTTGCAAGGAGGAATGGCACGCGGTCGGCGGCAAGCGGCGGCTTTTGTTCGTGCACCGCAAGGGCGCGACCCGCGCCTTCGGCGTTGGCCATTCCGATCTGCCGGCGGCGTTCGCGGCGGTCGGCCAGCCGGTGATCATCGGCGGCAGCATGGGAACCAGTTCGGCGATCCTCGCCGGCAATCCGCAGCCGGAACGCGCCTTCGCGTCCGCCTGCCATGGCGCGGGCCGCGCCATGAGCCGCCATGCGGCGGCGCGCCGCTGGCGCGGCCGTCAGGTCGTCGATCAACTCGCTGAACGCGGCATCGTGATCAAGAGCCCGTCAAGCCGCGGCGTCGCCGAGGAAGCGCCCGGCGCCTACAAGGACACCGACGCTGTTGTCGACGCGGCGCATCGGGCCGGCCTGGCGCGAAAGGTCGCCAGGCTCGAGCCGATCGTCTGCATCAAGGGTTGACACCTCGATCGACCGGCGGGACCGGCATGCCTATTCCTTTGCCGGCGGCAGATGGTGCTTTCCGATCCGCTCGACCGTGCTCGCCTGCGGACCCTTTTCGCCCTCGGCTTCGTGGCTGAAAAAGCGAACCTCGTCGCCGACCGTCAAAGCCTCGAACTTGCCGCCGACGAGCGAATTGCGATGCATATACACCTCGTCCCCCGCCGGCGTGCGGATGAAGGCATGATCGGGAAATACGCTCGCGATCCTCCCGTGGTCCGGCGTCGCGTGCGATTTCGTGTCGAGCCGCTGCCGGCGAATATGGTCTTCGAGTTGTCGCCGCGTCGCGTCGAACGCATCGCGCACCGCGACCAGAATGTCCTCATGGGCGTGATGTTCCGAGGGATCGCGTTTGACGACAATCTCGCGGTTCGGAACCGTCAGCGCCACGCGCAGATGATAGAGCTTGCCCTGCCGATGCTGCCGCGCGCTCGATTCGACGGAGACGCGGCACGCCACGATCCCCGGAAAGAATTTTTCCAACTGGGCGACGCGCTCGCGGATATGACCCTCGACCGCGGGCGACGGAGACATATGGCGAAAGGTGATTTGCAACGGGACTTGCATGACCGCACCCCAGAGTTTCAGCGTCGATCATCATGCTACGGGGATCGCGCATCCGGCGATTTGACCTGCGTCAAGCCACCGCGAGGCGATAGATCGCGGTGGTGCGGATCGCCCGGTCCTCGAGGTCGAGCGAGGTTGGCACCGCGTAACTTATGACAAGTTCAAGGCCGGTTTTGGGTAAGTAAGCCCGGCCGGGATCGGCGAGCAGGATTTCGGCCCGGCCGGCGGCGGTTTGCAGCCAGGCGACAAGCCGTTCGGCCAGCGGCCGCTCGTAGCACATGTCGCCGATCAGGATCAGATCGGCTTCACCGGCGAACGGCTCCGCCAGCACCTCGCGGGCCTCGGCCAGCGGCGCCACGCCGTTGAGGGCGCCGTTAAGCGCGATGGCGGCGAGCGCGAACGGATCGATCTCGAACGCGGTGGCGGACGCGGCGCCAGCCTTGAGCGCCGCGATGGATGCCAGCCCGCCGCCGGCGCCGATGTCCCAGACGCGCCGGCCGCGCACCGTGTCGGGATGGTCGAGCAGATAGCGCGCCAGCGCCTGCCCGCCCGGCCAGGCGAAGGCCCAATAAGGCGGCGGCAGATTGTGCCGGTCCAGCTCGCGCTCGGTCATTTGCCAGAGCGGCGTGACTTCGGACGCAAGATGCAGCCTGATCTCAGGCACCAGCGGCGGCGACGCGGTTTCGGTGTTGGCGCGTATGAAGGCGGCGGGATCGGTCACGCGACCCGCGGCATTTTTTCCTGTTCGGCAAGGAGGCGCGCGATGATGCGCCGCGCGGCGACGCCGGCGCGGTCGTCGCGGAAATTGACCAGCGGCGCGCCGGACGCGTCGCGGTCGATGGCGCGCTGTTGCGCCTCGAGCACGATTCGGTCCTGATCGAAGGCGGCGACGGTGAGGCGGTGGAACTCGGCCGAGACGCGCGCATCGTCGAGCGCCGCCGAACGCGCCACCGACCAGAAATAATGGCTCGACCGCTCGCTCTCGGGCGTGACGGAGTTCACCACGGCGTAGAGGATCGCCAATTCGTCGGGCTTGCCGAGCGGCCCGACCCACAGGCCGATAAAGACATAGCCGGGCGCCTTGAACGACGAGGTTTGCGCGCGGTCCACATTGCCCTGTCCCGCGAATTTGCGCGTCAGGACGATCAGCGGCGACTGCGCCACGTCCGGCATCGGCCGGCGCAGCCGCACCGCGTCGGATTCGATTTCGACCTCGAGCGCGTTCTCGGCATAGCCGTCGCCGCCCAGCACCGCGCCGTGCACGAAAGGCAGGTGCGTCAGGTCGAGCAGATTGTCGAGAATCAGAAGATGGTTGGCGGCGACATGCTGATAGCCGAACACGGTCGTCCAGCCCGGCTTGTCGTTGATGCTCCAGTCGGGAATCAGGCGCTCGTCGGCGCGCACCGGCTCGCCGATCCAGACGAAGATCAGTTTATGCCGCTCGACCACGGGAAAAGCGCGGACGCCGAAGCCTTTAGGAACCGGCCCCGACTGGCTCGGGATCGCGGTGCAGACGCCCTCGGCGTTGAGCGTGACGCCGTGATAACCGCATCGAATCTCGTCGCCCCTCACCGCGCCGAGCGACAGCGGCAGCTTGCGGTGCGGGCAGCGGTCGAGCAGCGCCACTACCGCGCCGTCGCGCTTGCGGTACAACACCACCGGCTCGCCGCACAACACGCGACCGAACGGCTTGTCGCCGACCTCGTCCGCGTTCGCCGCGACATACCATTGATTGCGGATGAACCCGTCGCTCATCGCCGCCCTCCCTCAGCGGCCGAGGATAGCACGGCGCTTGGCGCGGATGCGCGCCTCGAGCGCGGCGCGGTCGCCCTGACCGCCGAGATAGGCGTCCTGCACCGCTTCGCTCGCGGCGAGTTCCGCCGCCGGCCCGCCCAACGCGATGCGGCCCGTCTCGAGCACATAGCCGCGATCGGCGATGCCGAGCGCGGCGCGCGCGTTCTGCTCGACCAAAAGGATCGTGTTGCCGGCGACGCGCAGCGCCACAATCTGCGCCATGATCCGCTCCACCATCAACGGCGCGAGGCCGAGCGACGGCTCGTCGAGCAACATGAGACGCGGCCGCGCCATCATGGCGCGCGCGATCGCCACCATCTGCTGCTCGCCGCCCGACAGGGTCTGCGCCGCCTGGCGCCGCCGCTCGCGCAGGATCGGGAAGCGGGCGAATTGCTCCTCGAGCGACGCCGCCACCGCGACGCGGTCGGCGACGGCATAAGCGCCCATGCGAAGATTTTCCTCGACGGTCATCGTGCCGAACAATTGCCGCCGCTCCGGCACCTGGCCCAGTCCCGCGCGCACGATGGCCGGGGTGGGGAGGCGCGCGATCGACCTGCCGTCGAACCTGATGTCGCCCGACGACGCCGGCAGGAGGCCCATGACGGTGTTCAACAGCGTGCTTTTGCCGGCGCCGTTGGCGCCGATCAGCGCCACGATCTCGCCGGCGCCGACCGTCAGCGACACACCGTGCAGCACCTTCGTGCGGCCATAGCCGCTGGCCACGCCCTCGAGCTCAAGCAGCGCTGTCATGCTCGCGTCCCAGATAGGCCTCGATGACGCGCGGATCGGCGCGCACCACGTCGCTCGGCCCTTCGGCCATTTTCTCGCCGTGATCCATCACCACGACGTGATCGGCGAGGCCCATGACGAGGCGCATGTCGTGCTCGACCAGGAGCACCGTGACGCCGAGCGCGGCGATGCGCAGCACCAGTTCCGCCAATTGTTCCGTCTCGGTATCGTTGAGGCCCGAGGCGGGCTCGTCCATCAGGAGGAGGCGCGGCTCCAGCGCCAGCGCGCGGGCGATCTCGACCATGCGCTGATGGCCGAAGGACAGCGCGGTCGGCGCCATGTCTTCGGCGCCGCGCAGCCCGACAAAGGCGAGCGCGTTCTCGGCGCGGCGTCGCGTTTCCCTTTCCTCCGCCCGCGCGTGCGGCAGGCGCAGGCAGATCTCGACGATGCCGGCGCGCAATTGCCGATGCCGGCCGCACATCACGTTTTCGAGCACGGTCATGTTGTCGAAGAGTTGTATGTTCTGGAACGTGCGGCCGACGCCGAGCATCGCGACGTCCTTGGGCAGGAGCGCGCCGATCTCCCGCCCGCCGAGACGGATTGCGCCGGAATCGAGCGGCTGATAGCCCCCGATGAGGTTGAACAACGTGGTCTTGCCGGCGCCGTTGGGGCCGATCAATGCGGTGATCGAGCGCGGCGCCACTGCGAAACTGACCCCGTCCACCGCGCGCAAACTGCCGAAGGCGCGCGCGGCGTCGGCGACTTCGAGCATGGCGGCGGTGTCTTTATCTTCGGCGAGGAACGACGCCAGCGGCACCGCGCCGGGCGGCGTGACATCGACACGGCGGTCGCGCCGTGCGCCCACGAGCCGGTCGTAGAGATCGCCGATGAAGCCGGCGATGCCGCGCGGAAACGCGATCAGGATGACGACCGTGAGGCCGCCCATGATCATCGCCTCCCACAGCGGCAGCGACAATTCGCGCAACACTTCGCGCAGGCCGATGATGACGACCGCGCCGAGCGCGCCGCCCCAGATCGACAGGAGGCCGCCGACGATGGTGCCGGTGACGAGATTGAGGCTGAAAGCGAAGCCGAACACGGTCGGGTCGATGGCGCGCAGGTAATGCACGATGAGGCTGCCCGACACGCTCGCCATGCCGGCGCCGATCACGAACATCTGCACCTTGTAGCGCTCGATATCGACCGCGACCGACGCGGCGGCGGCCTCACTGGCGGCGAGCGCGCGCAAGGCGCGGCCGATGGCGGAATGGTCGATATTGAGGCCGATGACGATGGCGACAGCGGCGATGGCCCAGACGAGATAGAAATAATCGGTCTCACCGGTGAAATGCATGACGCCGAGAATGGCGAATTTCGGCACGCCGGGCAGACCGATGGCGCCGCCGGTGATCGGCAATTGATAGGCGACGACGATCAGCATGAGATGGAGTCCCAGCGTCGCCATGACGAGGACGAAGCCACGCAGCTTCAACAGCGGCGTCGCGATGGCCCAGGCGATCAGCATGGTAAGCGCCGCGCCGACGACCAGGGCGACGAACGGGTCCCAGCCGTAATCGATGCACAAAATCGCCGTGGTGTAGCCGCCGATGATGCTGAAGGCGGCCTGGCCGATCGCCAATTGATGTGCGAGGCCGAGCAGCAGCACGACGCCCACCGTGCTGGTGGCAAGCGCGCCCGCGGTGATACCGACGCCGAGAAGATAGTCGCCCGGAAACAGGAACGGATAGGCGATCACCGCGGTGGCGCCGAGCAACGCCGCCAGCGCGGTCTTTTGCTGCGCCGTGGTCATGGCTCAGCGCATCGGGTTGGCGAGCGCCGCCGCGAAAGCGGCGCGGCCGACGCGGAACACACCGCCGCGAATCAGGAGATAGGCGAGCAGCACGCCGTAGACGATGAAGTCCTTCCAGCCCGACGAGATGTAGCCGGCGCCGAACGCCTCGACCAAGCCGATGCCGATGCCGCCCGCCACCGCGAGCAGCGGCGAGCGGAAGCCGCCGATGATGGCGCCGACGAAGCCCTTGATGCCGTAGCTGATGCCGGCGTCCCAGCTCGACAGCACGATGGGCGTCACCACCGCGCCCGCCAGCGCGCCGGCTGCGCCGCTGACCGCGAACACGATGACTCGCAGCCGCTCGGCGTCGACGCCCATGAGGCGCGCCGCCTGGAGATTGATCGAGCAGGCGCGCACCGCGCGGCCGATATCGGTGTAGCGCAGCACGCCGAAGGTCGCGGCGAGCAGCGCCAGCGTCATGCCCCACACCCACAGCGATTGCACCGGCATCACCGCGCCGCCGACAAAGAACACGCCGTCGCCGCTGAAGCCCGGCAGGCTTAGCGGGTCGGTGCCGAACAGCACCAGGGCGAAGCCGCGCAACACGATGGAGACGCCGACCGTGGTGGTGACCTGGATAAAGGGCGGCGCGCGCCGCACCGGCGCGAGCGTCAGCTTTTCCTGGAGCGCGCCGAGCGCCGCGCCGACCAGCATCGCCCCGAGAATGGCGAGGACGAGTGGCCAGCCGGCGGTGACGGCGAGCCACGACGCCGCCATGCCGCCGAGCATGACAAATTCGCCCTGCGCCAGATTCACCACGCCCGAGACATTGGCGCAGATCACGAAACCGACTGCGACCAACGCATAGACGCAGCCGGTCGTGATCCCCGGCAGCAAGAGCTGGAGGAAAAGCGTCAGGTTCAAGCGCCGGTTACTCGGCCGGAACCATGACGCCGCCCTTCAGCACGCCCATCGCCACGGCGCGATAGTCGTTGCCGGTGTGGTTCTGCGGCGTGTAAGTCACCGGCCCGTTGATGCAGGGCAGGTCCTTGAGCTTTTCGAGCGCGTCGCGCAGGCCCTGACGCGTGCCGTCGGAATTCTTGACGATGGCCTCGAGGATCAGCCCGACATCGTAGCCGAACACGTTGAAATAGATCGGCGTGTGGCCGAGCGATTTTTGCAGCGTCGCGTAATATTCCGCCGCCGGTCCCGTCGTGACGGCGAAGGTGCCGCGCTGCGACGGCGACAGCATGCCGTCCGCCGCCTTGGGACCGCCGACCGCCTGGAAGAAGGCGCCGCCGACCCCGGCCGCGGTCGCCGCGAGCGGCGCCTTGATGCCAAGCTGCTTATAGGTCTTGAACGACAGGATCGCGCTGCGGCCCGACGCGCTCGAATAGACGATGTCCGGGTTCGCCGCGCGGATCTTCGCCCATTGCGCCGTGAAATTGGTGTCGTCGATGGCGAAGCTCTCTTCGGCGACCAGCGTGAACCCGTATTCGGCGGCGAATTTCTCGATGATTGCGTGCTCGTTCTGGCCGTACGCGTCGGTGCCGTAAATATGCGCGACCCGCTTATAGCCCTTTTTCTTGATGTACTCGGAAAGCGCGTGCAGCGAGTCGGTCGAGCTCGGCGCGACCTTGAACATCCACGGGTTGGGCGGGAAGCCCAGCGCGTCGAGGCCGCCACCCGAGATGATCGGCACCTTGTATTCCGAGGCAAAGGACTTGGTCGCCATTGCCGACGAGGAATTGGTGTTCTGGATGATAAGCTTGATGGTCGGGTCGCTCGCCAGCTTGCGGAACGCGTTGGCCGAGTTCACCGGGTTGGTTTCGTCGTCGAGAATGGTGAGGACGAGTTTCTTGCCGGGCAGGCCGCGCGTTTTTTCCCACGCGTAAAATCCGTCGAACGTGTCCTTGGTCGGCGACGCGAACGGCCCCGTCACCGAGGCGACGACGCCGACATGGAATTCCTCTTGCGCCGATGCCGGTCCCGCTAGTGCGACGCCGAGCATCGCGGCCGCGGCCACGGCGAAAAACCGATAGTACATTCTCACCTCCCCGTTCCGGTTCTTGGTTGGTCTTGCCACACACAGTACCGCCCGACTATGGCCCGCGACAATCGATTGCGATACCATGACGGCAACAAAAAATCGGGGAGGCTTGGGATGACGAGCGTATCCGCCGCCGGCGCGTTGCCGGATTCCATACACCGCGCCGAATTACGCAAGGCAGTGTTTGCCGCCACTGTCGGCACCACCATCGAGTGGTACGATTTTTTCATCTACGGCACCGCCGCAGGCCTGGTGTTCGGCGAGCTCTACTTCCCGCATGAAGATCCGTTGACCGCGACGCTCGCGGCGTTCGGCACCTATTTCATCGGCTTTGTCGGCCGTCCGATCGGTGCCGCGATCTTCGGCCACTACGGCGACCGCATCGGGCGCAAGGCGACGCTGATCGCGACACTGTTGTGCATGGGCATCGCGACGTTCCTGATCGCCTTCGTGCCGTCTTATGCCTCGATCGGCATCTGGGGCGCGGTGATCCTGACCGTGCTGCGCGTGGTGCAGGGCATCGGGGTCGGCGGCGAATGGGGCGGTTCGGTCCTGATCTCGATGGAATGGGCACGCAGCCACGGCAATCGCGGCCTGGTCGCGTCGTGGCCGCAATTCGGCGTGCCGGCGGGATTGTTCATCTCCAATCTGGTCATTCTCGCCTTCAGTTCGTGGACCGGCGACCAGTTCCTGACCTGGGGCTGGCGGATTCCGTTCCTGCTCAGCATCGTGCTGGTCGGAATCGGGTTGTGGGTGCGGCTCGGCATTCTCGAAACGCCGGTGTTCCGCAAGCTGGTGAGCGAAAAGCGGATCGAACGTGCACCGACCGCCGAGGTTATCCGCAAACAGCCGCGCGAAATCATCCTCTCCGCCTTCCTGCGCATGTCCGAGCAGGCGCCATTTTATATCTTCACCGCGTTTGTTTTCGCCTATGCCACCGGTACGCTGAAACTGTCGCGCGATTTTGTGCTGACGGCGGTGCTGGCGGCCTCGGTTCTGTCGTTCGTGTCGATTCCGCTGTTCGGCCATATCTCCGATCGCATCGGCCGTCGACGCATGTATCTGATCGGCGCGGCGACGACCGGCGTTTTCGGCTTCATCTATTTCGGCATGCTTGATACCGCGAGCCCGCTCTTGGTGTTCATCGCGGTGGTACTGTCGCTGATCCCGCACGACATGCAGTACGGCCCGCAGGCCGCGCTGATCGCCGAGGCGTTCACGCCACGGCTGCGCTATTCCGGCGCCTCGCTCGGTTATCAGCTCGCGTCGATCATCGCCGGCGGGCCGGGGCCGATCATCGCCACCGCGCTGTTCGCGGCGTACCGGTCGGGCTATGCCATCGCCGCTTATATCGCGGTATGCGCGATCATCAGCATCGTCGCGACGGCGCTGATGCCCGACTACACCGGCAAGGATATTTCGGCGGAGTACGACGGCAAACGCTAAGCCGTCACATCAGGTTCTTGTCGGTGACCAACGGCAGGAACACGACCTCGAGACCGTGGCGCATCGGCGTGTACTCGATGCCTTTTTTCATCGCGTAGACGTCGACATATTGCCACAGCGTGATGGTCGAGAGATCTTCCTGCTCGATCTTCATCATTTCCTTGATCAGCGGTTCCTGCTGCTTGACGTCGAGAAGCGAGTCCGCCTTGGCGAGCAGGGCGTCGAGCTTGTCGTTCTTGTACATCGCGAACATGCCCGAATAAGCGAGCGACACGCCTTCGAGCGGCGTCGGCAGATTGGCGACCGGCAGGCCGGCGACGCCGACATATTCCGCCTTGGGGTCGCGCGCGATGCGGCCGAGCATCTGGAGTAGCTGCATCAGCTGGATGCCCTGCACCTTGGTGGTGACGTTAAGGTTCTGTTTCAGATACAGCGCCACCGCCTCGGCGGTTTCGATCGTGCCGAAATAGACGCCGGTCGAATAATAGAGCGGCATGGTGAAGCCGCTGGGATAGCCGGCCTCGGCCGCGAGCGCACGGGCCTTGGCGGGATCGTATTTGTAATCGACCAGGCTCGGATCGTAGCCGACCTCGTCCGGCATTAGCCGCGGATAATCGGTCGGCATGCCGTGGAGCAGCCCTTTGACGATGGCGTCGCGGTCGATGGCGTACGCCATCGCCTTCCGGATGCGCAGATCGTGCCACGGGCTTTTCGGGTTGGCGAACTGCATCTGGATCGACTGCGTCGGATGCACCGGCAGCTTGATCAGATGGTAGCCCTGGCTTTTGAGCTGGTCGTAAGCCGAGTAGGGCGTCGCCATGATGAGATCGACCTCGCCCGCCTGCAATTTCGCGACGCGCGTGTTGTCGTCTTGCACGAAGACGAAGCGGGCTTGCTGGATTTTCGGCTTCTCGCCCCAGTATTCGTCGAACCGCGCCAGGTCGAGATATTCGGCCGCCTTGTAATCGACGATCTTGTAGGGGCCGGTGCCGACCGGGTGCTTGGTGAATTCCTTTTCGCCGACGCGGTCGTAATAGGTTTTGGAGGCGACGATCAGCGCCGGCACCATCATGAACATGGCGTCGGGCTGCTTGAAGCTGAACTTCACCGTGTAGGGATCGACCGCTTCGACCTTGGCGATGAACTTGGCGGGCGACAGCGCGTAGAACCATGTCTTTTTCGACATGCGTTCATGGCTCCAGACCACGTCGGCGGCGGTGAACGCGTCGCCCGAATGGAACTTCACGCCGTGGCGCAGATGCATGACGATGGTCTTGCCGCCATCGAGAATGTCCCAGGATTCGGCGAGCAAGGGCTGCGCGTGGCCCTGACCGTCGCCGCGAAACAGCGTTTCATAGACATTGACCATGGTCGCCAGCCCTTGCGGCGGGTTGGTCGAGATCGTCATGTCGAGCACGTCGGGGTCGGCGTTCATCGCAATGCGCAGCGGCTTCTGATCCGCGGCCCATCCGGGCGCGATACCCGCCGCGACAAGAACAGCCGCCGCCAGCCCTATCAACAAGTGTCTGGTCGTCATCGCGGTTCTCCCTCGTTTTGATTTTGTCGGGCACCGGCGGCGCGCGGGGCGCCGCCGGTCTTGGCCGGTCAGGCGCTACATATGGACTTGCGGCAGATACACCACTTCGAGCCCGTGCGTGGTGGGACGATAGGTGATGCCCTTCTTCATCGCGTAGACGTCGACATACTGCCACAGCGTGATGGTTTGCAGCACCTCCTGCTCGCGCGCCATCATCTGCCGGATCAACTCGCCCTGCTGTTTCAGATCGAGCGTGGCGTCGGCCTTTTCGTAGAGCGCGTCCATCACCTCGTCATGATTGAGGGCGAACGGCGCCTTGCCGTAATAGGCCAGCGACACGCCTTCGAGCGGCGTCGGCAGGTTCGCCACCGGCAGGCCCGCGACCGAGACATATTCGCCCTTCGGGTCCTTCGCCATGCGGCCGATCAATTGCAGGAGTTGGATAAGCTGAATGCCCTGCATCTTGGTGTTGATGTTGAGGTTCTGCTTGAGATAGAGCGCCACCGCTTCGGCGGTTTCCTGGGTGCCGAAATACACCCCGGTCGAGACATAGAGCGGCATGTTGAAGCCGTTGGCATAGCCGGCTTCGTTCAGCAATTGCCGCGCCTTGGCGGGATCGTATTTGTAATCCTTGAGGTTCGGATCGTAGCCGAGCTCGTCGGGCATCAGGCGCGGATAGTCGGTCGGCACGCCGTGCAGGAGACCCTTCACGATCGCGGCCTTGTCGATGGCGTAGGCCATCGCCTGCCGGACTTTGACGTTGGCCCACGGCACCGTCTTGTTGATCAGCGACATCTGCACCGACTGCGTCGGATGCACCGGCAGCTTCACCAAGGTATAGCCGTCCGCCTTGAGCTTGTCGTACGAGGCGTAGGGCGTCGCCATGATCAGATCGACCTCGCCCGCCTGCAATTTCGCGACGCGGGTGTTGTCGTCCTGGACGAACACGAAATGCGCTTTCTGGATTTCCGGCTTCTTGTCCCAATAGCCGTCCCAGGTCGCGAGGTCGAGATATTGGCCGGGCTTGTAGTCGGCGATCTTGTAGGGGCCGGTGCCGGCCGGATGCGCCGCGAACTCCTTTTCGCCGACGCGGTCGTAATAGGTCTTCGACGCGATGATCAGCGCCGGGATCGCGAGGAACTGTGCGTCGACCTGTTTCATCTTGACGACGACGGTGTTGTCGTCGGGCGCCTCCATGTGATCGATGAAGCGCGCGAAGCCGCCATAGAACCAGGTCTTTTTGAGCATGCGTTCGTGGCTCCACAGCACGTCCTTCGACGTGAAGGGGTCGCCCGACTGGAATTTCACGCCCTTGCGCAGATGCAAGGTGATGGTCTTGCCGTCCGGCGACACGTCGGTCGCAACCACCAGGCCCGCCCGCTTGCTGCCGTCGGGGTTGAAGCCCCACAAGCCTTCATAGACGTTCGTCAGGGTCGCCAACCCCTGCGGCGGGTTGGTTGATTGCGTCATGTCGAGCACATCGGGATCGGCGTTCATCGCCACCCGCAACGGCTTCTGGTCTTGCGCGAAAGCCGGGCCCGGCCCGACCGCGAGCACGCCCGCCGCCAGCGCGGCCAGCATGCCCCATACGCCTAGCTTGGTTGTCACGATCACCCTCCCTCTCGTATCGCCGCTTCGGCCGTTATGACCGTGCTGCTTGAATTTCGTGGTTATCATATATGTTTGCGGCTGTCATATAGATTGCACATTGAAACCGGGGTGGCACGGGAGGCGGCAATGAATCGAGACATCCAATCTGGTGGCCGTCGCGCTTAACATGGCACGCGATAATTCGATCCGGCTGTTCGACCTGGTGCTCGACAGCGGCTGCACCATCAGCCCGTTCGTGTGGCGCATCAAATACGCGCTCCGCCACAAGGGCTTCGATCTCGACCTCGTGCCCAACGGATTCACCGGGATCAAGGAGCTGACCGGCGGCCGCTCCGACCGTTTGCCGGTGATCGTCGATGACGGCGAATGGGTTATCGATAGTTGGAAAATCGCCGAGTATCTTGACGCCAAATATCCCGGTCGGCCGATGTTGTATGAGGGGGAAGGATCGAAGGTCCTGACCAAGTTCGTCGATCGCTGGCTGTGGCGCACCGCGATCGGGGTGTGGATTCGCTGTTACATCCTCGACTATCACGACCTGTCGATGCCGCGCGACCATGCCTATGTCCGCGAAAGCCGCGAGCGCATTCTGGGCGGCAGGCTCGAAGAGATGCAGTTCGGGCGCGAACAGCGCCTGCCGAAAGTGCCGCCGGCGCTCGAGCCGCTACGCGGCCTCCTCAAGGAGACCAAATGGCTCGGCGGCGATCGGCCCAACTACGCCGATTACTGCGTCCTGTCGCAATTCCTGTGGTGCGGCTCGGTCGCCAAAATTCCGCCGTTGCACGACGACGATCCGCTGAAGGAGTATATCGACCGCGGCTTCGATCTTTATGGCGGGCTGGGGCGGCATCCCGGCATGCACACGCTGTTCGGTCTGCCGAAAGCTTCGTAGGAACGGACATGACTCTCGAACTCTATCACGGCGGACCGGGCGCGAATTCGCTCAAGGTGCTGCTGGTCATGGAAGAAAAGAAAATCCCGTTCGTCGACCACCGCCTCAACCTGGTGAAGTTCGAGCAGCACGATCCGGAATTCGTGAAAATCAATCCGCGCGGCCAGGTGCCGGTGCTGATCCATGACGGCCGGCAGATCACTGAATCGACCGTGATCTGCGAATATCTCGACGCCCTCTATCCGCAAGTGCCGCTGCGGCCCAAGGATGAATACTGGCGCGCGCAGATGCGCATCTGGACCAAGTTCGTCGACGAATATTTCTGCTGGTGCGTCTCGACGCTGGGCTGGGAGGCGCTCGGCAAGCGCTTCGTACGCGACATGCCCGAAAAAGAGTTCGAGGAGTATGTCGCGCGGGTGCCGCTGCACGAACAGAAAATAAAGTGGCGCAATGCGCGCAACGGCTTCGGCGAAACCGTGCTGAGCGAGGAGCGGCGCAAGATCCTATTCTCGGTGGCGAAGCTCGAGCACGATCTCGGCGAGCGCAAATGGCTTGCCGGTGACAATTATTCGCTCGCCGACATCTGCACCTATTCGATTTGTTTCGGCGTGCCGTTCCTTTATCCCGAGGCGATGAACGACAAGGCCAGCCCGCGTTCGATGGCGTGGCTCAACGCGGTGTCGGAGCGGCCCGCGACCAAAGCGGTGATGGCGACCCGGCCGCCGCGGCAATAGCGAACAAGAATCACTGGAGTATTCGTATGCCCGATACCGCGACCAAGCACACCCCGCCGATTCCCCAGCCCGAGCCGGGCCTCACCTCGGAGGAGGTGATCGCGCGCGCGATCGCGCTGCGGCCCAAGGTGCTGGCGCAGGCCGACGAAGCCGAGGCCCTCGGTGGCTATACGGATGAGCTCCATCGCGAGTTCATCAAGGCCGGGTTCTATCGCATGACCACGCCGAAAATGTTCGGCGGCTACGAGTTCCCGCTCGAAACCTATTTCAAGGTCATCGTCGAAATCAGCCATGGCGATCCCGGCACGGGGTGGAACCTCGCGCTCGGCGCCTCGCATGGCTGGATGGTGGCGTCACACTGGTCGGAAGAAGGTCAGCGCCTTTTGTTCGGCAAGGACGGGCATTTCGTTTGTCCGGCGCGCGCGCTCGATCCCAATAGCCGCGTCGAGCCGGCGCCAGGCGGCGGCTATCGTCTGTCGGGGCAATGGAACTACTGCTCGGGCTCGACCCATTCGACCCATTTCATCGGCCTCGCCCGCTCGTTCGATGCCAAGGGCAACGAAGGCCCGCCGGTCTGGGCCGCGGTCGACCGCGCGCAATACAAAATCCTCGACGATTGGGGCGGCGACAAAGTGATGGGGATGCGTTCCTCCGGCTCCAACTCGATTCGCGTCGAGAACGCGCTTATCCCCGACAGTTTCGTGGTGCGCTCGCCGACCATGTTCTTTTTGCCCGAAGGCGACCGCAACGGCACGCCCGGCACGCGGCTTCACGGCAATCCGATGTATCTCGGCCAGCTCATGGGGCCGTTCCATTGCTCGCTGACCGCGCCCGTGATCGGCGCCGCGCTCGCCGCCGCCGACGAGTTCGAGAAATACGCGCTGCGCATGAAGACCTATGAGGACCCGACCCTCTTGCGCGCCGACAGCGACCGCTATCAGCGCAAGCTCGGCGAGGCGATGGCGATGGCCGACGCGGCGGAGATGATCCTTCTCGGCATGCTGCGGCGGCACCGGGAGCGCGGCGAGCGCTGGGCCAACGGCGGCGCGGCGCTATCGCCCCAGGAAGGCATTGGCGAATGGGCGCTGATCCAGCGCGCCGGCAAGCTCGCCGCCGAAGCGGTCGATCTGATGTTCCGCTCGGGCGGCTCGTTCCTGACCAAGAAGGGCAACCGGCTGCAACGCTGCTTCAACGACGCGCAGATGTATCGCGGCCACATGTCGTCGCAATACGAGGAATTCGCCGGCTATCTCGGCCGCATGCAGCTCGGCCGCAAAGCCGGTTTGATGGGGCTGTAAAACCGCTAGAATGGCGACACCCAAGGGGAGGAGGCAGAAATGGCACTGACCACGCAGACCATGACCGACGAGCAGCGCAAGTCGGTCGCGCTCGAATATCTGAAGGCGTTCGACAATGGCGGGGTGACCTCGACCGGCGGGTCGATCCTCGATCTGTTCGCTTCGGACGCGCAGGTCTATTTCCCGAAATGGGGCCTCGCCAACGGCAAGGCCGACATCGAAAAGCTGTTCACCGAGGTCGGCGGCACCATCAAGTCGATCGTGCACCACTATTCGCATTTCAACTGGATCTTCTCGGGCAGCGACCTCGTCGTGTGCGAAGGCACTAGCCACGGCGAGCACAAGGACGGGCCGTGGCGCGCGGGCTTGCCCGAATGGCAGGCCGGACGCTGGTGCGACGTGTTCGAGATCCGCGACTGGAAAATCCAGCGCGTGTTCATTTATCTCGACCCGGATTACGCCGGCAAGGACACCGCCCGTTACCCCTGGCTCAAGAAATAGATTAACGCCTTTTCGCACAGCGCAAACTTCTTGGCCAAATTCGCGAACGCGCGACGTGAACCCGGTCGGGTTTGTGGTTGAAAAATTGCGTTTTTGAGCCTTCTATTTCAGCCGAACCGACGGGGCGGCCAGCGCCGGGCGCGCCTCGGCAAGAAGAGTGGGAGGAGTACGGCGGTTTACAGGGCTTTTCGTATTCAGCAGCGGCGCGATAACGACGACCGCCATGACGGTGTCTCGCGTATCGGCCGCTTTGAACGTCGCAACCGGGAGGGAATTTCGCATGTCATTACGCAATCTCGCGATCGGCGCCGCCGCGCTTGGCCTGGGCATCGCCCTCGCCACGTCCGGTTATGCCGCCGATCTCAGCAAGGTCAATCTCGCGCCCAACAAGAAGGGCACGGTGGCCGATTTACAGCCGATGTCGAAATTTTGCGGCACCAAGAAGATCAAGGTGGCGCTGTCGGACGGCTGGGGCGGCAATTACTGGCGCCACATCACCCGCGCCGAATTCGAGAACGAAGCCGCGAAGTGCAAGAACATCATCGAGACGCGCTACACCGACGGCGAGTTCAAGCCCGAGAAGCAGATCGCGGACATCGAAGGCTTGGTCGCGCAGCATTTCGACGTGATCGTCGCCTTCCTCGACGGCGGCGCCGCCATCACCAAGGCGACCCGCGAAGCGACCCAGGCGGGCGTGGCCGTGGTGCCGTACGACACCGGCGCGGCGAGCGACTCATTCCCCGGCAAGGTCGGCCGTGACTATGTCGACCGCGTTACCGAGGACCAAGGCGAAGTCGGACAGCAATTCGCGATGTGGCTGGCGAAGACGCTGAACGGCAAGGGCAACGTCGTGCTGTACGGCGGCACCCCCGGCAACCCGATGACCCAGGCCCAAGTCGCGGGCTGGCAAGTCGTGTTCAAGAAGTATCCGGACATCCACGTCCTCGAAGGCGGCCCGGTTCCGACCAACTGGGATCCGGCGCTGGCGCAGCAAAAGACCGCGGCGCTGATCGCCAAATATCCGCAGATCGACGGCATCTACAGCGAGACCACCGGACCCGTCCGCGCCTTCCTGGCGGCCGGCAAGCCGGTTCCCGCCTATGTCGGCCAGTCGCTGATGGATCTGTCGTGCCTCGCCGCCGACAACAAGGCGAAGTTCCCGAAGATGGCGAGCATGGACGCGCATACCTGGATGGTGCGTCTCGCCCTGCGCAAGGGCGTGGCCGCGGCCGAGGGCATCAACAACACCGAGCCGTCGATCATCACCATCCCGTTCACCGAGGACAACACTTCGAAGAATCCGAAGCTTGCCATCAAGTGCGACAAGTCGATGCCGGGCGATTCGATCCCGTCCTCGATGCTGAGCAAGGCGGAACAGCTGACGGCGCTGGGCGGCAAGTAATCGCCCGACGCTGAGTACGCGTTAACCCCCACCCAACCTTCCGGCGCTTGCGTCGGCGGGCGGCAAAGGCCAAAACCTTTGCGGGTGGGGGTTTCTATTAGGGGAGCGACCATCGCGCCATGACGGACGGGGGAACCGGGCGTCTGCGCTTGCCGAATCTGGGATGGAACCTGGCCGACCTGCCATTGGCGGCCAAGTCGTTCATCGCCACCGCCATTCTGGTCGTGATCGGCGGCATCCTCGCGCCCAGCACGGTCAATTCCGCCGCCATTCTTTCGACCCTGCCCTATTTCGCCATCTTGGCGGTGCCGTCGATCGGCCAGCATCTCGTCATTCAGCAGCGCGGCCTCGATTTGTCGGTCGCCGGCATCATGTCCTTTACCGCCGTGATCGCGACCAAACTGCCGGACGGCAGCACCCATCTCGGCGTCGTGCTGTTCTGGATCGCGGCGGCGCTCGCGGTCGGCGCGCTGTGCGGTCTCGTGACGGGAATCATCGTCACCTACCTCTTTGTGCCGCCGCTGGTCACCACGATCGGCGTCAACGCGGTGCTGTTCGGCCTGACCTATTGGGTATCCACCGGCGCGTCGGTGCAGTCGCCGCCGATTATGGTGCAGTTCTTCGAGGGCCGCTCGCTGTTCGTGCCCAACACGGTATGGGTGCTGCTGATCGTCGCCGCCGTCACCGTGTTCGTGCTGGCGCGCACCACGCTCGGGCGGCGCTTCATCGCCGTCAGCGTCAATCCGTCGGCGGCGCACGCGGTCGGGATTCCGCTCAGGAGCTATAGTCTCGCGACCTACACGCTGGCGGGACTCATCTATGCGGTCGCGGCGGTGATGCTGTCGGGCTATCTCGTGTCGCCGACCGTGCTGTGCGGCCTGCCCTACCTTCTCGGCACCATCGCGGCGGTGGTGGTGGGCGGCAATCCGATCGGCGGCATCACCAAGGGCAGCGTCGTCGCCACCGTGATCGGCGCGTTCTTTCTGACTTATCTTGCCCAGCTCGTGACGGCGCTCGGCTTTGGCGGCTCGGCCGAGGATCTGGCCGACGCGATCATCGTGTTGTGCGGTGTGGCCGTGCCCGAGATCGCCCGGCGGCTGCGTCATGGTTGAGGCGGCGATGCGCGTGACCGCGCCGGTGCCGGTGATGGATTTGCACCGGGTGCACAAGAGTTTCGGCCCGGTGCAGGCGCTGCGCGGCGTCGATCTGGTCATCGTCCCCGGTGAAGTCCATGCCATTGTCGGCGAGAACGGCGCGGGCAAATCAACGCTGATCGGCATCGCCGCCGGCGTGCTGGCGGCGGATTCCGGCAGCATTCAGTTCGATAATCGACCGATCCGCGCGCCCGACGCTAAATCGATGCGCGAGATCGGGGTCTCGGTGGTCTATCAGCATCCGGCGCTGGCGACCGACCTGACCGTACTCGAAAACCTTCAGCTCGCCGCGCCCTCGCTCGACGCGCGCGGCGCCGTGGCGCTGATCGAACGGGTCGCGACGCCCCAATTGCAGATGCCGGTGAATCGCCGCGTCGCCGACCTGTCGCTGGCCCAGCGGCACATCGTCGAGCTGGCACGGGCGCTCGCGACCGACCCCAAGGTGCTGTTCCTCGACGAGCCGACCGAGCCGCTGCAGCACGCGGACGTGCGCAAGCTGTTCGAGCTGATCGCCGAATTGAAGCGCGCCGGCGTCGCCATCGTCTATGTCTCGCACCGGCTCCACGAGGTCGACGAGCTGGCCGATCGCATCTCGGTGATGCGCGACGGCGAGATCATCGACCGGCGCCTCGCAGGGTCGATCACGGCGAGCGAAATCGTGACGCTCATCGCGGGCAAGCCGCTCGGCCAGATCTTCCCGCCCAAGGCCAAGGCGCCGGGCAACATGCTGTTCGAGACGCGCGGGCTGAGCGGGCGGGGCTTCGACCAGGTCGATGTCGCGGCGCGCGCCGGCGAGATCGTCGGCCTCGCCGGCATCGAGGGCGAAGGCCAGCGCGAGTTCATCCGCGCCGCCGCCGGCATCGATCACCGCGCCGGTGGCACGGTCATGCTGCGCGGCGCCCCGGTGAGCGGCGACCGGCCGGGTGCGTTCCGCAAGGCCGGCATCGGATTCATTTCCGACGACCGGCACAGGGAAGGCGTGTTCCTCAATCTTACCCTGCGAGAAAATCTCGGCCTTGGCTTTCTCGGCGCGATCTCGCGCTTCGGCGTCATCGACCGCGCCGCCGAGGTAAAAAAGGCCGAAGGCATCGTCGACGCGTTGCGTATTCGCGCAGCGTCTATCGAGGCCGATTTGTCGCAACTATCCGGCGGCAACCAGCAAAAGGCATTGTTCGGGCGCGAAATGGCGGCCGAGCCGCAAGTGCTGCTGGTCGACGAGCCGACCAAGGGCGTCGATATCGGCGCGCGCAGCGAAATCTATCAGCGCCTCCGCGCCGCCGCGGATCGCGGCCTTGCCGTGCTGGTGTCGTCGGCAGACGGCATCGAGCTCGAAGGCCTGTGCGACCGCGTGCTGATCTTCGCGCGTGGCCGTGTGGTGCGCACGCTCGAAGGCGCCGACGTCACCGATGCCTCGATCACCGAGGCCAACCTGACCGCGACAGCGTCGCGCGCGACCGGCGGCGGCGCGGCGGAGGCGCGCGGCGAATTCTGGCATCGTCTCCTCGCCAGCGACCATTTTCCGGCGATCATCCTCGCCGTGCTGACAATCGCGATCCTGGCCGGCACGCAGGCGATGAACGGCTATTTCCTGTCGCCGATCAACATCAAGAGCATGTTGTCGTTCCTCGGCATTCTTACCTTCGTATCGGCGGCGCAGCTCGCGACGATCCTGGTCGGAGCCATCGACCTGTCGGTCGGCGCGCTCGCCGGCCTGTGCGTCGTCGGCGCTTCGTTCCTGACGCCGGACGGCGCGAGCGGCGGCGAACTGATCGCCGGCACCGCCGGCGTCGTGCTCGGCGCGGCGGTGTTCGGGTGGCTGCAAGGCCTGCTCATCACCCATCTGAGGCTGCCGGCCATCGTCGTGACCATCGCCACCTTCATCGGCCTGCAAGGCATATCGCTGCTGTTGCGGCCTACGGCCGCGGGCGACATCGCCGATATCGTGCAGGACGGGCCGCAGATCAAAATCCTCTCCGTGCCGCTCGCGATCATCCTGACGCTGGCCGTGGTCGCGGCGCTGGAAGTTGCGCTCTATCGCACCGGCGTCGGGCGACGGTTCCGCGCCGTCGGCTCCAATCCGCTCGCGGCGTTCCGGCTCGGCATCGACAGCCGGCGCCTGACGCTGCTGGCATTCGCGCTGTCGGGCCTGCTGTCCGGCATCGGCGGCATGTTGCTAGCGGGCCAGGTCGGCATCGGCTCGCCCTCGACCGGGACCGATTACACGCTGATGAGCATCACGGTCGTGGTGCTGGGCGGCGCCAGCGTCGCGGGCGGCCGCGGTTCGATATTGGCGACTTTGTTCGGCGCGGCGCTGGTACAGGCGACGTCGAGCGCTTCATCCTTTATCGACGCTAACTCGTCGGTGCATTACGCCGTGATCGGCACGCTGACGATTCTCGCCGCGATCTTTTTCAGCGTGGCGCGGCGCCACCGGCTGCGGCCGGGCGCCTGAACTACTAGACCAGCGCCGCTTGCGCCTTGCGCCGGCGCGCGCGGTCGACCATCGAGTTCAGCGCGAGCGCCACCAGCAGTATCGAACCGTAAGCGATCTGAATGTAGTAGATCGACACTTGCGCCAGTGAGAACAGATTCTCGATGAGGAACAACAGCGCGCCGCCCGCCGCCGCGCCGAGCAACCCGCCCTGCCCGCCGCTGAACGCGACGCCGCCGAGCGCGACCCCCGCGATCGAGGTCAGGATGTAGGGATTGCCGATGGTCGGGTCGGCCGCGCCGATCGTGGCGGTGAAGACGACGCCGGTGATCGCCGCCAACACGCCTGACACGATGAAGGCGACGATGCGGACCCAGATGACGTTGATGCCGGCGGTATAGGCGGCGCGGATATCGCCGCCGACCGCGAGCAGGTTACGCCGATACGCGGTCTTGCCGAGCAGCCACCACGCCACCGCGATCAGCACGAACACGAAGAACACGCCGGGAATGCCGGCGACGTTGCCTGAAATGACTTTCATCCAGGGTGGCGCGGTGCCGCCGGAGATCGGCAGGAGTTCGAGCGTCAGTCCCTGATAAGTCAGGAACGTGCCGAGCGTCGCGATGATCGGCTGCACCCGGACGATGGTGACGAGAAAACCGTTGAGGAGGCCCGACGCGACGCCGATCGCCAGGGCGATCGCGATCATCGAAAACGGATCGGTGATGCCGAGGCCCGGCAGCGTCATCGCCATGACGGCGTTGACGAGGCCTGCGAGCGGTCCGACCGACAAATCAAGATCGCCGTTGCCCGACATGATCGGCACGGTCTGTGCCCAGGTGGTGATGATGAAGGGTGCGGCGCCGAGCAGCACCGGGCGCCAATTGTCGTGGCTTATGAAGATCGGGTTGGCGACGATATTGCCGACGAACAGGATCACGAATCCGGCGAGCGCAGGCCAGTAATAGGCGTTCCAGTCGATCTTGAACTTCATGCCGTCCCCCTCGACGCACCCGACTGGCCGAACATCGCCGCGATCAGCGCCTGGACGTCGAGCGATTTGCGCTCGATCACCGCGAACAACGCGCGATTGTGGAATACCGCGACGCGGTCGCACAGCAGGCACAGTTCGGCAAGCTCGGTCGATAGCAGCATCACCGCACCGCCGTCCGAGGCGAATTGCTCGAGAATCTTATAGATGTCCTGCTTGGCGCCGAGATCGACGCCGCGCATCGGATCGTTCAGCACCAAGGCGCGCGGATTAAGCGCGAGCAAGCGGCCAAGAAACACTTTCTGCTGATTGCCGCCGCTCAACGCCGAGATCGGGGCACCGAGCCCTGCGGTCGCGACATGCGACTGCGCGATGAGGCGCCTCCCCTCGGCCCGGCGACGCGACTCGGCGAGGATGCCGAAATGAGCGAAGCGCTTGAGCGCCGAGATGGTCAGATTGTCGAGCACCGACAGCGGCGCAAATATTCCCTGCGTCTTGCGCTCCCGCGGCAAATAAGCGATTCCCGCGCGCGCCGCGTTGCTGAACGACGTGATCGCGCCTTGATCGGTCTCGACGGCGCCGTGGGCGGGACGCCGCAAGCCAGCAACCGCTTCGACGAACGCGACCTGACCGTGTCCCTCAAGTCCGGCGATGCCGACGATTTCGCCCGCACGCACCGTTAGATCGAACGGCGCCGTCTCGGGCAGCAGCGCTACGCCCTTCGCCGCGATCACGGGGGCGCCCAAGGCGCGGTTCGGCACGGCGCGCGCGGCGCCTTCGGCCGCCTGCGCTTCTTCATGCGTCGACATGAGTTCGAGCAGCCCGTCGGTGGTGGTCTCGGCGCGCGTCACCGTCGCCACCGAGCGGCCGGAACGCAGCACCGTGGAGCGGTCGGCGACATCGAGAATCTCGTCCATGCGGTGCGACACGAACAGAATGGAGCGTCCCGCCGCGCGGAAGCCGCGCAGCGCCTCGAACAAGCGGTCGCGCGCATCGACGTCGAGCGCCGAGGTCGATTCGTCGAGCACCAGAAGCCGCCATGGCCGCAGCAGCGCCCGCGCGATGGTCACGCCCTGACGCTGGGCCAGGGACAGCGCCGCGACGGGCATGGCGGGATCGAGCGCGTTCATGCCGATCGTATCGAGCGCCTCGCGCACCAGTTTCGTCTCGTCGGCAACCGAGTGGACGCGGCGGAACAACCGGTCGAGACCGAGCACGACATTGTCGCGCACCGACAATTGATCCAGCACCAGGGTTTCCTGGAACACCGTCGCGATGCCGTGCTGTTGTGCCGTGCGGGGATCGGCGATGCGCGTCACCTTGCCGTCCCACAATAACTCTCCGCCGCTCTCCGGCAGGATGCCGCTCAGGATCTTGATCAGCGTGCTCTTGCCCGAGCCGTTTTCGCCGACGAGTGCGTGGATCTCGCCCGGCTGAATCTCGAACGAGCAATCCGCGAGCGCGATCGTCTCGCCGAAATTGCGCCGAAGGCCACGAAACTCGACGAGCGGCGCGGCGGAGGGCAGCGGCGCGGGCGTCTCCTTGAGGGCCGGCACGCTCATATCTGCATTCTCACATGCGTCTCGCGGCCGTAGATCGCGACCAGGACGATGATCAGGACACCGAGACTGACTTGCTGCGCCGCTTCGTCGAGGCCTAGTCCGATCAGCAGCATGGTCAACTCGGTGATGATGAAACAGCCGGCGACAGTGCGCGCGTAGCCGCCGCGTCCGCCGATGATCGGCGTGCCGCCGATCACCACGGCGGAGAGCGTCGTGAACAGATAGGCGTCGCCGACCTGGGGGTTGGCGGCGCTGCTGAAACCGGCGAGCAGGATTCCGGCGAGCGCCGAGAGGCCGCCGCTGATCGCGAACACGACGGTCCACAATAGCAGCGACGGGATGTGCGCCAGTTCGGCCGCGCCGGGATTGGCGCCCGAGGCGTAGACCCAGCGCCCGAGCACGGAGCGGCGCTCCAGAATCACGAAAACCAGGACCAGGAAGGCCCACAGAATCACCGCGCCGGGCACCGGGATCGGACCGGTCCAGCCGATCACCGAGACGAAGTCGGTGACGAAATCCGGCACCGAGCCGCGATTGTCACCCTTCGTCTGCGCCCAGATCGCGCCGTAGATGATGGTCGCGGTCGCGAGAGTGACGATCAGCGAATTGACGCGCAGAGCGCGCGAGATCAGTCCGTTGATGGCGCCGATGATGATTCCGGCGACGATGACGATGGGGCCGATGACCCACGGCGACACGCCCTGCCCAAAGGCAACGGCGAAGCCGACGCAGGCAAGCCCGATCACCGCCGGCACCGACAAATCGATGCCGCCCATGATGATGGTGAGGGTCTGGCCCGCGGACGCAATGCCCAAGAGGCTCGACAGCAGCAACAGGGAGCGGATGCTGACCATGCTGCCGTAGCCGGGGATCACCGCGGCAGTGATGAAGAACAAGGCGATCGCGATGCCGAACGGCGCGATCACGTCCAGGCGGTGACGAACCCAGTTCATCGGAGATTCTTGCCGCGCTTCATCGCCAACTCTCAACCCGACCGGCGGACGGAATCGCCGCCGGACTCAATCGCGAACGGGCGACGGTTGCAGCCGCCGCCCGTTCCGAAAGCGAACTATCGACGGATCAAGGATTCGGCTTCGGTTCGATCTTCTTGCCGCCCTTGAAGAACGCGTCGATGTAGGAGTCGGCGACCAGATGATGGTCCGGCGCATCCGCCCAGCATGAGCTGGTGTGGGTGATGCCCGGATAGGCCGCGTACAGCTTTTCCGCGCTGGCGTCGTTCAACGCCGGCAACGGGAACCAGACCATGTTGGTCGTCGGCTTGGCGCCGTTCAGCATTTTCAACGCGACATAGAAGGCTTCGTAGCCGTTCGAGCCGCCTCCCGCCAGCAGCGCCAACGTGTGCAGTTTCTTCTCATGCCAATAGGCGATGTACGCGCATTCGTTGGTGCCGTCGGCCTGCATGACCGGGGGACGGCCCGACTGCGCCAGCGCTTCGTCCGCCGCCACGGCCATGTCGCCGTAAGAGACGATGCCGTCGAGCTTTTGCGGATGGGTCGCCAGCCACTTCACCATTTCGGTCTTCGAGGTGGCTTCGTTCCAGAACCCGTAGACCGTGCCGACGATCTTGATGCCCGGGTATTTGGCGAACGCCGCCTTCGATCCGGCTTCGAGACCGATGGTCGTCGAGATGCCGGGCACGCCGCTGAGGATCAGCACGTTGCCCTTGCCCTTAAGCGCCTTCGCCACCCATTCGGCAAGCTCGCGGCCGCCGTAATACTGGTTGGAGCCGACATTCATCGCGTAGGGGCAGTTCACCGGCGATTGCACGGTGATGCTGAGCACGTTCTTCTCGAGAGCGTCTTTCATGCCCGCGCACAGACCGGTCGGGTTGCTGGGCGTCGAAATGATGACGTTGCAGCCCTGCCGCGACAAATTGTTGAACTGGGTGAGCTGGACGCCGATGTTGTTGTTGGAGTCCGTCGACAACACTTCTGCCTTGGTCAGGCCGGCCGCGTGATATTGCGCGTTCAGCTTCTTGACCTCGTTCAGCAGATCGGTGCGCCACGACGTGCCAAGCATCGAATCGTTGATGCAGAACTGCCATGGCGGCGGCGGCGGAGTCCAGTTGGCATACGGATTGCCGCCCACCGGCGCGTTGTACCAATAATGGTCGTAATACTGACGGGCGTGCGAGGGCACGTTCGCCAGCGCCGCCTGCTGTTCCGCCTTGCTCGGCTCCGGCGGCTCGGCCGCTATCGCATAACCGGCGACCCCGGCGAGGCACAGCGTCAGCGACGCCGCCCGCAGGGCACTCCAAAGTCTGGTCATTAAAAGCCTCCCTCTGTCGATTTGCTTACGCCGGGGTTGCTCCGCCGGCGGTTCCTGGCCGCAAGTCCCCATGATCGCGTGCCAAAATCGTATATTTCCTATGATCTAATAGATGGTCGCACTACCCGCGTCAATCGGCCCCGGCGGGGCGGTAAATAGGATTTGATGTCAAAAACGTGATCGCGGCGGCGCGCTCCTTGTTGAGCGGTTCGTCGGGGAAGGCGGCGAGAATCGCCTCGCAGCGCTGACGGATGCCGTCCTTGAACTCGGGGTGCGTGAAGATGAACAGGTCGTTGCGCCGGACGCCGTGCAGCACGCGCTCGCCGACCTCCTCATGGTCCATCCATAGAGGATTGTTCGGCCGATCCTCGAGGCGCTGCTCGAATTCCGCATAGCCGCTGTTCTTGCGGAAACGCTCGGGTCGCAGCTTGCGGGTCTGCGCGATGTTGGTCTGAACCGGGCCGGGGCAGAACGCCGAGACACCGATCTTGTCGTCGGCGAGCTCGCCGCGCAGCACTTCGGAAATCGCCATCACCGCCGCCTTCGCCGCGATATAGATGCCGGCGCGCGAGATCGGCAGCACCGCCGCCATCGACGAGGTGTTGACGATGTGCCCGCCCTCGCCGTGCTTCAATATGTACGGCAGGAACTCCTGGATGCCGTTGACGACGCCGTTGAGGTTGACGTCGAGGCCCCAATCCCAGTCGTCGTATTTCGCCTGCTTGAGCGGCCCGCCGATGCCGATGCCGGCGTTGTTCACAAGGACATGAACTTTGCCGAAGACGTGCACGGTTTCCTCGGCGGCCGCGGCCATCGCAGGCCGGTCGGTGACATCGAGACGGATCGGATGCACGCTCTGGCCGCGCGACTTGAACTCGGCAACCGCGCCGTCGAGATGATCCTGGCGAATGTCGGCGATTGCGACCTTCATCCCGGCTTTCGCAAAGGCCTTGGCGATGCCGAGCCCGATGCCGCTGGCGCCGCCGGTGATGAACGCGACCTTGCCGGGGAGATTTTCCATGCCTAGCCCCACAATTCCTTCGAGGCGATGCGCGCGCCCTCAGCCAGCGTCTGGAACTTGGCCCACATCACCGTGGGATGGACGCGCTGGATGAAATCGACCTGGGCGAAGCCGCAATCGGTGCCGGCGATCACGTTCTCGCGCCCGACGATCCTGGCGTAGCGCACGATGCGGTCCGCGACGACGCGCGGATGTTCGACGGTAATCGTGTGATGCGTGACGACGCCGGGAATTAGGATTTTGTCCTTCGGCAGCTTCACTTTCTCCCACACCCGCCATTCATGCTCGTGGCGGGGATTGGCGGCTTCGATCGAATAGGCTTGCGCCTTCACCTTGAGCACGATGTCGACGATTTCCTCGAGCGGCGCATCGGCGACGTGCGGCACGTGCCAGGAACCGAAACAGACGTGATAGCGCACGCGATCCTCGGGGATGCCTTCGAGCGCATGGTTCAGCGCCTCGACGCGCAGCTCGGCCCATTCGCGATATTTCGCCGGACTTTGCTGCACCAAGTGATCGTACATGTTGGCGAGCACGGCGTCGTCGACCTGGAGCACGAAGCCCGCCTTGTGCACCGCCTGATATTCCTCGCGCAGCGCCTCGGCGATGGCGAAGACATAGTCGTGCTCGTTCTTGTAATGCT
>JANWJX010000031.1 GCA_025451725.1 Allostellaceae bacterium | reverse complement strand
GCGATCGGCGGCTCGCTGTTGCTCTACGCGATCCGCGCGCCCGCCTTGAAAGGCGGCGGGTTGTTCGCGCCGATCTCGCGCGAAGGCGCGCTGGTCTTGAACAACATCCTGCTCGCGACCGGCTGCGCCACCGTGTTTCTCGGCACGCTCTATCCGCTGTTCCTCGACGCGGTCGGCGGGCCGAAACTCTCGGTCGGCTATCCGTTTTTCGACCGTACCTTCGTGCCGCTGATGGTGCCGCTGCTGCTCGCGGTTGCCGCCGGGCCGTTTCTCGCCTGGAAGCGCGGCGATCTCGGCGGCGCGCTGCAACGGCTCTGGGCGGCGTTCGGATTGGCGGTGCTGGTGGGCGCGGTGGCACTGTATATCTCCGACGGCGGGCCGATCCTCGCGGTCGGCGGACTGATGCTCGCGGCCTGGGTCGGCGGCGGCGCATTGGTCGAATGGATCGAGCGCACGCATCTCAACTGGCGCCGCGCGATCCATCTGCCGCGTGCCGCGCACGGCATGAGCCTCGCGCATCTGGGATTGGCGGTGACGGTCGCCGGCATCGCCGCTTCGGCGTGGCAGCAGGAGCGCATCGTGGTGATGCACCCGGGCGACAATCTTGCCATCGGCGGCTATGCGCTGCAGCTCGACCGGATCGGCACGTTCGATACGCCGAGCTATCATGCCGAGCGCGCCGATGTGACGGTGCGCGCCGGCGGCCGGACGCTCGCGGTGCTGCATCCCGAGAAACGCACCTATCCCTTGGAACAGATGACGCGCGGCGAAACCGCGATCCGCACCACGCTGCTGGCAGATTTGTATCTCGCGCTCGGCGACGACGACGGCAAGGGTGGGGCAACGATCCGCGCCTATTGGAAGCCCCTGGTGCCGTTCATCTGGATCGGCGCCGTTATGATGGCGCTGGGCGGCGTGCTATCCCTGTCGGACCGGCGTTTGCGGATCGGCCTCGCGCGCCGGCGTTTGCCGGCGGGCGCCGCCACGGAACCGGGGGAGTAGCATGGGTCGCGTTCTTGTCATCGTGCCGCTCGCGCTGTTCGTGGCGCTGGTCGTCTATTTCTTTGTCGCGATGCATGGCGGCTATGATCCGTCGGCGCTGCCCTCGGCGATGGTCGGCAAGCCCGTGCCGGCGTTCGACCTGCCCGGCCCGCCGGCGCCGCCCAATTATTCCGGCCCGCCGGTCAAGCTTGGCTTTTCCAGCCGCGACATGCTCGGCCATGTCGTGCTGGTGAATTTTTTCGCAAGCTGGTGCGTGCCGTGCCGCGCCGAACATCCGGTGCTGATGGGGCTGGGCCCAAGCGCGGGCGTGCCGCTGGTCGGCATCGCCTACAAGGACAAGCCCACGGACGCGGTCGGGTTTCTTCAAGAATATGGCAATCCCTATGTCGCCATCGGTCTCGATGAGTCGGGCCGTACCGGGATCGATTTTGGCGTCTATGGCGTGCCCGAGACCTATATCGTCGACAAGCACGGCATCATCCGTGTGCGTCATGTCGGACCGCTCACGGCGGAATCGGTGGCGCGTGAAATCCTGCCGGCGGTGCGCGCCCTCCAGGCCCAGCCATAGTGCTCTTTTCTGAAATACCCCCTCTCCCTAACCCTTCCCCTCGAGGGGGGAGGGTTGATCGAAGCCGAAGACTTCGATCGGGTGGGAGTGTCTTGTTTCTTTTTGTTTTCATGGCTTGGTCGGTTGCTGCCGTCGCCGTCGAACCGAGCGAAATGCTGAAAGATCCGGCGCTCGAGGCGCGCGCCCGCGCGATTGGCCAGGAGTTGCGCTGTCTCGTCTGCCAGAACGAATCGATCGACGAATCCAATGCCGATCTCGCGCACGATTTGCGCGTGCTGTTGCGCCGGCGCATTGCCGCCGGCGACACCGACCGACAGGCCATCCAATTCATCGTCAAGCGCTACGGCGATTTCGTGCTGCTGAAGCCGCCGGTCGAGCCGGCAACCTGGCTTCTCTGGTTCGGCCCTGTCGTGTTGCTGATCGTCAGCGCGGCGGGCGCCATGATTTTCGTGCGACGACGCAATCGCGCGACGCCGGAGCCGACGGCGCTCTCGCCGGAGGAAAAACGCCAGCTCGATGAATTGCTGCACGAACCCGATCTCGAATGATTCTGTCCCTCGTCCTGCTCGCCGTCCTGGCGATTGTGGTGCTCGGCTTCGTTTTCGTGCCGCTGGCGCGCGGGCGCGCGGCCCGTGGCCGGGACCGCAACGTGTTCGCCCGCGCGGTCTATCGCGACCAGCTTGCCGAGCTGACGCGCGACCGCGAGCGCGGCGTGCTCGACCCAAGCGAAATCGATACGGCGCGGCGCGAGATCGAGCGCCGCCTGCTGGCCGCGGGCGACACCGCAGTTGAGGCGACGGCGAAGCCGCGCCCGATACTCGCCGCGCTGCTCGGCCTGTTCGTCCTGCTGGTCGCGGCCGGTTTGTATATCGCGCTCGGCAGTCCCGGCCTTCCCGACCGGCCTTATGCCGGCCGCGAAGCCGAACGCGCGGTGGCGAGCCATCGGATGCCGACCGATCTCAACAAGGCGGTGGCCGATCTCGAAGCGAAGCTCAAGGCCAAACCCGACAATCTCGATGGCTGGATTCTGCTCGGGCGCACCGAGGCGGCGCGGCAGAACTGGCATAAAAGCGCCGACGCGATGCGGCACGCCGTGGCGCTGGCGCCGAAACGCGACGATCTTCTCACCGCCTATGGCGAGATTCAGGTGATGGCGGACGGCGGGTTGGTGACGCCGCAAGCGCGCGACGCGTTCTCGAAAGCGCTGACGCTCGACGCCAAGAACGCACGCGCGCTGTGGTATCTCGGCCTCGAAGCGGTGCAACAGCGCAAAGTCGGCATGGCGCGCGACTATTGGCAAAACCTGCTCGCCGTGCTGCCGGCGGATAGCGAGGAACACAAAACCGTTTCCGAGGCGCTCGCCACCATCGACAAGGCAGAGAAGGCGGCAACGGAACAAAAAAAATGACATCACCGCCAAGGCGCAAAGACGCCAAGGTTCGTCCGTTCTTGGCGTCTTGGCGGTTCTAATCTTTTATTGCGCGGCGGTGCGCTTCGCCAATTCCTCGGCGACCAGTTCCTTCTTCGACAATTTGCCGACCGCGGTCTTGGGCAGCGAGGTCCGGAACTCGATCTCCGCCGGCAATTCGTATTTCGCCAGCCGCTCGGCCAGGAATGATCGGAGTTCGTCGAAGGTGACGGGCGGCATGCCGTGCTTCAGCGCAATGAACGCCTTGGCCGACTGGCCGCGATAGGAATCGGGCACGCCGATCACCGTGACTTCCGCGACCGAGGGATGTTCGTAGATCGCTTCCTCGACATTGCGCGGGAAGACGTTGAAGCCGCCCGAGATGATCAGATCCTTCTTGCGGTCGACGATGGTGACGTAGCCGTCGGCGTCCATGTAGCCGATGTCGCCGGTATGGAACCGGCCGCCGCGGAACGCGTCCGCCGTGGCTTCGGGCTTGTTCCAATAGCCCTTCATCACGGTCGGGCCGGTGATGCAGATCTCGCCGCGCTCGCCCTGCGGCATGAGATTGAGTCCCGTGTCGAGATCGACGATCTCGACCGTGGTCAGGGGCGCCGGAATCCCGACCGAGCCCAAATGGGGATCGACGTCCATGCGCTGGAAAGTCGCGACCGGCGCGGTCTCCGTGAGGCCGTAGCCCTCGGCGGGCGTGATGCCGGTCAGCTCCTTGAACCGCGTCAGCACTTCCATCGGCAAGGGTGCGCCGCCCGAGCCGCATTGCCGCAGCGACGACAGGTCGAACTCCTTGATGCGCGGATGATTGACCATCGCCGTCAGCATGGTCGGTACCGCCGGAAACACGGTGATCTTCTTGCGCGCGATGTCGGCGAGCGCGCGCTCGGCGTCGAAGCGCAGATGCAGCACGATGGTGGTGGCCAGCGCGATCGCGACCTGCATGACGATGCCGAGGCCGAAAATATGGAACAGCGGCAGCACCATCAGGGTCTTTTCGTCGCCCGGGCGCGCCATGTCGCCGACCCAGCGGTTGCGGATGTCGATCACGGCGCGGAAATTGGCGTGGGTCAGCATCGCGCCCTTGGGCTCGCCGGTGGTGCCGCCGGTATAGACGAGGCACGCGATCTCGTCGGCGAGATCGCCGTGCTTGTGGCGCGTGTAATTGCCATCGTTCTCGACCAGCTTGGCATAGTCGATCTCGATGCCGGGGCCGGCGACGCGCTCGGCTTTGGGGCCGGCGACCGCGCGCACCACTTGCTCGGGCATGAAATCCTCGAGGCCGCACACCACCACCGCGCGCAGCTTTTCCTTGCCCTTGAGCGCGGCGACCTGCGGATAAAGCGCCGGCAGGTTCAGCGTCACCACCACCTGCGCCTCGGAATCCTTGAGGAGATAGGCCAGCTCGCGCGGCGCGGCGAGCGGGCTGAACGGCACGACGCGGCCGCCCGCCATCAGCACGCCGTAGAAACAGATGATGAAATGCGGCGCGTTGGGCAGATGCAGCGCGACCTGCACGCCCGGCCCGACGCCGAGCGCCTGGAACCCTTTGGCGGCGCGCGCGGCGAGATCGGCGAGTTCGCGATAGGGGATGAGCCGATCGTAGAAATCGATCGCGACCGTGTCGGGATGCTCGCGCGCGGCGTCGATCAGCGCATTCTCCAGCGGCGCCGGCACGGGCAACGCGTCGCCCCAGCTCACGCCTGGCGGATAGGACTTTTCCCAAATCTGTGCCATTGCCGGCCTCCCTTGGTTTTCGAGCCTATTACAGGGATATACCGTTGCCAACCGATGCGGCTGGCCCTTATGTAAGTCCATGTCCTCGCGCAAACCGACCGATCCGCCGCTTTATTTCGAAACCCATGTGTTCTGCTGCACCAACCGGCGGCCCGACGGGCATAAGCGCGGTTCCTGCGCCGCGAAGGGCAGCGAGAAGCTGCGCGCCTATATGAAATCGCGCGCCAAAGAGCTCGGCATCAAGGGCGCGCGCATCAACAACGCGCTGTGCCTCGACCGCTGCGAGCTCGGCCCGTCCATGGTGATCTATCCCGAAGGCGTGTGGTATCGCTACGACACCACGGCGGACATCGACGAGATTCTGCAAAAGCACGTCATCGAGGGCGGCCGCGTCGAGCGCCTGTTGATGCCGCCCGAGGTCGCAGCGGCGGGGAAATCGGAATGACCTGGCGCCTCTTGTCGCTGGTGGGCGTGGCGCTGCTGGCGGGAATCCTGTCGGCGCCGGCGCGGCCGCCCGCCCATGTCAATCCGGCGCTGCATGCCTGGTTCGAAAGCCTCAAGGAGCCCGGCACCGGCATCGGCTGCTGCTCCGAATCCGATTGCCACATCCTCACGGCGGACGAGCTGAAACAGACCAAGGACGGGTATCAGGTCCGGGTGCGCAATCTCTGGATCAAGGTGCCGCCCGACAAAATCCTCGAGCATCAATGGAACCCCACGGGCGGCGTTGTGGCATGTTATGGGCCCGGCCGCGAGGCGGGCGACCAGGATGCGATCAAAATCTATTGCTTCATCCGCGGCACCGAAACGTAGCGGCCCGATGAGCAAGGCCTTCACCAAGGAAACCGACGAAGGCGACGAGGACGTATCCGCCGAACCCGCGAAGCTGCCCGCCGGTACGCGCAACTACATCACCCGCGCCGGTTTCGATTCGCTCCAGGCCGAGCTCAACAATCTCGCGCGCGTCGAGCGACCGCGCGTGGTCGAGACCGTGTCGTGGGCGGCGGGCAACGGCGACCGTTCGGAGAACGGCGATTACATTTACGGCAAGCGGCGGCTGCGCGAAATCGACAGCCGCATCCGTTTCCTGACCAAGCGGCTCGAAATCGCCGAAGTGGTCGATCCCACGCAACAGAAGGATCGCGGCCGGGTGTTTTTCGGCGCCACGGTTACCTACGAAGACGGGCGCGGGCAGGCGCGCACCATCACCATTGTCGGCATCGACGAGACCGACACGGATCGCGGCCGGGTGAGCTGGATTTCGCCGGTCGCCCGCGCGCTGTTGAAGGCGCGCGAAGGCGACGCGGTCGAGCTGCGCACCCCGGCGGGCGTCGAAACCATCGAAGTGGTGCGGATCAGATACGAGGGCTAGCGCCGATCCATCGCGACGCGGCGCGCGATGCGCAACAGCGCGTCGCGGCACACTGCCTCGGGCGGTGGCCCCGATTTCTTGACCTCGATCTCGGCGTCGAGCAAGAGGCTCAACGCGGCGCGGGCGCGGCGCGGCGGCCAATAGCGCAGCTGCAGTTTCATCCGGTCGGCGACCTTGAAAAACGGCGGCGGTCGCAGCGACCGCAGCGCGGTTTCCTCGTCGTCACCGTGATCGACCCGCACCGCGGCGAGATGCAGCCGCGTGACGTGGCGCTGCGCCGCGCGCACCACCGTCACCGGGTTTTCGCCCTCGGCGAACAAGCGGTCGAGCGCGCGTTCCAGCATCGCGGCGTCGCCCTCCGCCGCTGCCAACACGGCGTCGTCCAGCTCCATCGCCGCGCTGTCGCCGACCGACGACACGGCGTCATCCAGCGTCACCGCGCCGCCGTCGCCGGCATAGAGCGCAAGCTTCTCCAGCTCTTGCCGGCTCATGCCGCGATCGCCGCCGAGATTGCCGGCGAGATAGGCGGCTGCCGCGTCGTCGATCCTGATCTTGTGGCCGCTCATCACTTCGCGAATCAGCGCATGGAGATCGCGCACCGTGTCGGCGTAACACGGGATCGCGACGGCGTCGGCCGCGGCCTCGAATGCCTTGCGCAACGAGGAGCGCGCCGGGAGGTCGCCGGCCTCGACCAACACGAAACCGTCGCCCGGCGGTTTCATCTTGAAGAAGCGTTGGAACAGATTGCCGAGCGAATCGCCGCCGTCGCGTACCCGGACAAGACGCCTGCCGCCGAACATGGTCATTTGCCCGACTTCCGCGGCGAGCAGGTCGGGATCGTCGCCCAGCGTGCCCGCCGCCAGCTCGGCGACGCGGAACGCGTCCTTGGGATCGTCGCACACGGCGCGCGCCAGCGCGTCGGCGCGTTCGTGCATGCGGCCGCCGTCGGGTCCATAGATCAGCGCGGCGCGGCAGGCGCGGTCGGGCGCCTTTAGGAACGAGTCGATCCGCCCAGCCGTCAGTTTGCTCACTGGGCGGCGGAACGATTGTGGAAATAGGTCGAGAGCCGGATCGCGATCTGCTCGCCGATATCCTCGACCACGCGCTTCTCGGCGTTGCTCTTGTCGATCTCGGCAGCGTAGGCGTCGGTGCCGATATTGTAATCGGCGATCGACTGGATCTTGCCGCGATAGAGGATCGTCTTGTTATCGAGCGTGGTCAGCGCCATATCGGCAGCCGCCGAAATCGAGGCGCGCGGCGCAACGTTATTGGGTTCAATAGCGAGGAAGTCGCGTTTCAGCGCCAGCGCGACGTGAAGCGCGTAGCGCGGCGTCACCGCCGCGCCGCCGGGATTGAACTCGCGCTCGAGCTGCCATTTCAGCAATTGGCCGACATGCTCGCGGATCGATAGGATTTTGACCGAGGCGAGATCGGCCTCCATGGCGTGGCGGTGTGAGCCGTAGAGCGGCTCGAACCCGCACCCGGCGAGGAGCGGCGTCAGCAGCAAAAGGGCGATCAGCGCGCGGCGCATGCGGCCCTTATACCACCAAATTCACGATCCGGTTGGGCACCACGATCACCTTACGGACGGACTTGCCGTCGATGGCGCGGACCACGCCTTCCTGCGCCAGCGCGGCTTTCGACGCCGCGTCCTGGTCGGCGTCGCGCGGCAGGTCGATGGTGGCGCGCAGCTTGCCGTTGACCTGCACCGCGACTTTGACGAACTCGTCGATCAGCAGCGCCGCGTCGGCCATGGGCCAGGGCTGATCGGCCAGCAGCGTGGCGTGGCCGAGCCCGTGCCACAGTTCCTCGGCGAGATGCGGCATGATCGGGTTGACCAAACGTACCGCCGCTTCGATGCCTTCGCGCAGCACCGCGGGCGGCAGGCTGGCGCCGTCGTCTTCCAGCAGATTGGTCAACTCGCGGATGCGGGCGACCGCGCGGTTGAAGCGGAACTTGTCGAAATCGTCGGTGACGGCGGCGATGGCGCGGTGGATCGCGCGCCGCGCCGGATGGTCGGCGGGCGCCGCGCCGGGCGGCGGCAATTTCGCATTCTCGACCAGGCGCACCAGCCGGTTGACATAACGCCAGATGCCTTCGACGCCGGAATCGGTCCATTCAAGATCGCGCTCGGGCGGACTGTCGGACAGCAGATAGAGCCGGGCGGTGTCGGCGCCGTATTGCTCGGTGATGGTTTCGAGCCCGACGACGTTCTTTTTCGACTTCGACATTTTTTCGCTGCGGCCGACCGTGATGCCGGGCGCCACCGCGCCGTCGGGGCCGGTCATCGCCTCTTCGGGAAACAGCCAATTGCCGGCTTCGTCCTGATAGGTCTCGTGGCACACCATGCCTTGGGTGAAGAGACCGGCGAACGGCTCGGCCAGATCCAGATAGCCGCAATCGCGTAAGGCGCGGGTGAAAAAGCGCGAATAGAGGAGGTGCAGCACGGCGTGCTCGATGCCGCCGATATACTGGTCGACCGGCAGCCAGTAATCGACGTCGCGTCGCTCAAACGCGATCGGCGCGCGCGGCGAGCAGAACCGGGCGAAATACCAGGACGATTCGAAAAACGTGTCGAACGTGTCGGTCTCACGCTGCGCCTTGCCGCCGCAGGTGGGGCAGTTCACGTGCTTCCAGGTCGGATGATGATCGAGCGGATTGCCCGGCCGGTCGAAGGTGACGTCGTCGGGCAGGCGCACCGGCAAATCCTTCTCCGGCACCGGCACGATGCCGCACTTCGCGCAATGAATGACAGGAATCGGGCAGCCCCAATAGCGCTGGCGCGACACGCCCCAGTCGCGCAGCCGGAACTGGACGGTGCCCTCGCCGGCGCCGAGCTTTTCGAGGCGCGCGATCATCGCCGTCTTGGCTTCGGCGACGCCGAGCCCGTTGAGGAATTGGGAATTGAACAGTACGCCGCCTTGATCGACGTACGGTTCGGAGCCGACGTGATAAGAATCGTCGGCATCGCGCGGCCGCACCACCGAAACGATCGGCAGCCTGTATTTGGCGGCGAACTCGAAGTCGCGCTGGTCGTGCGCCGGACAGCCGAACAGCGCGCCGGCGCCGTATTCCATCAGCACGAAATTCGCGACATAGACCGGCAGTTTCCAGTTCGGATCGAGCGGATGTACCGCCTTCAATCCGGTGTCGAAGCCTTTTTTCTCGGCGGTCTCGATCGCTGCTTCGCTGGTGCCGACGCGGTTGCATTCGGCGATGAAGTCAGCGAGTGGCGGATTCGATTCCGCCAACGTTGTCGCCAGCGGATGATTGGGCGACACCGCGACGAAGCTCGCGCCAAACAGCGTGTCGGGCCGCGTAGTAAAGACTTCGAGCTTGTCCGGCCGCCCGGCGAGCTTCCACCACACGCGTGCGCCTTCGGAGCGGCCGATCCAATTCTCCTGCATGATGCGCACGCGCTCGGGCCAGCGGTCGAGCGTTTTCAAGGCATCCAACAGTTCATCCGCGTAATTCGTGATGCGCAGGAACCATTGCGACAGGAGGCGCTTTTCCACCGGCGCGCCCGAGCGCCAGCCGCGCCCATCGATTACTTGTTCGTTGGCGAGGACGGTATGTTCCTCGGGATCCCAGTTGACCCAGCTCTCCCTGCGATAGGCGAGGCCCGCCTTGAGGAAATCGAGAAACATCTTCTGCTCGTGCCGGTAATAATCCGGATGGCAGGTTGCGATCTCACGCGCCCAGTCATAGGCGATGCCCATGCGCTGCAACTGGCCGCGCATCACCCGAATGTTGGCGTAGGTCCATTCCTTGGGATGGATGCCGCCGGCAATGGCGGCGTTTTCGGCGGGCAGACCGAACGCGTCCCAACCCATCGGATGCAGCACGTTGAAACCCTGCGCGCGCTTATAGCGCGCGACCACGTCGCCCATCGTGTAGTTGCGGACATGGCCGACATGAAGACGCCCCGACGGATAGGGAAACATCTCCAGCACATAGTATTTGGGGCGCGACGGGTCGGTGACGGCGGCGAAAGTCGCGCGTTCCCGCCAGACCGATTGCCACTTGGCCTCGGCCTCCTGCGCGGAATAAGGCATCGAGGCCTATTGGTTGGACGCGGTCGAGAGACGAATCTGCCGGGCGCGCGTCAGGATGGAGTTTTCGAGGTCGCGGCCGGTCTTGGGGTCGACCGGCGCGTCGACCCATTGGCCGCCGCCGTCGCGGGTCTGGCGGAACACGGTGACGCGCACGCCGT
>JANWJX010000030.1 GCA_025451725.1 Allostellaceae bacterium | reverse complement strand
CCGTCGCCGTTCATCACATGCCGGTCGAGACAATTGTAGCAGGTGTTGAGCTTGCCGCCCGCGAACCAGCGATAGAAGGGCGGGCGCGCATCGTCGAACACCTTGTCCCAGCGTTGGTCCCATTCCAGCGCCTCGGCCGCCTCCGCCCAGAATCCCTGGGGATCGCGCAGCGAGCGGCGATAGACCTCGTCAAAACGGCTGGACATGGCGGTTCCTCTTCTTGCCAAGCGATTAAACCGCCAAGAACGGATCGCGCCAAGCGCCGCGTCACATCGGCGCACAACGCCGATGCCGCCTATCTTCCAGGGACGGCGAAAAATACCGGGTACTGACGAGGGAGATTTAGTGCGGGTGTTCGATCGCCGCGATTTCGTCTTTGATTCGGAGCTTCTGGCGCTTCCAGTGGGCGACCTGATCGGTATCGGGATAGGCGCGGTGGGTTTCGAGATCGATGGCTTCCTCCAGGCTTCTGTGCCGGGCCCGGAGGGATTCGATACGATCCTGTGCGGTCATGGCTCCTCCTGATCTAGTGGACAGGTTGAGGCATTACTCCGAAAGGATGCTAACGCTGTTACCCCTTTCGCTCCAAGCGGCTTGTCGCGTCTTTGACATGGGCCGCGACTTTTTTCATTAAGGTCGGCAAGGCGAGGGTGCCGAACCGCTCCGGCGGCGTCGCGACGAAGCCTTCGGGTGGCTTCTTTGGAGCCGTTCCAATCCAGATTCCAAGCGCCAGATCGAAATGGGTAAAACTATGCTGCACCAGCCCCGGCACCGGCCGCCAGTCCGACCTCACCGGGCTTTCCTCGATTACGGCGGGAGTTGGCCATTTGGCTTCTCGCCATGGGGTCGAAGGGAACTCCATCATGCCGCCGAGAAGCCCTTTGTCCGGCCGCCGGCGCAGCAGCACCGCGCCGTCTTTTCGCACCGCCCAGAACACCACCCCATAGCGCTGCGGCTTGGCTTTTTTCGGCTTCTGGCGTGGCAGCTCCTCGGCAATGCCGCGCGCCCGAGCTTGGCAAGGCTCGCGCCACGGACACAGCGCGCAGGCGGGCCGCAGGGGCGTGCAGATCGTGGCGCCCAGATCCATCGCCGCCTGGGCATAGTCGCCTGGCCGCGTCGCCGGCGTCAGGGTCGCTGCGAGGGCGCGGATCTTTTCCTTGGCGCCGGGCAGGGGCTCTTCGACCGCGAACAGTCGCGCCACGACGCGTTCGATATTGCCGTCGAGCGGCGTCGCCGGAAGGTCGAACGCGAACGCGGCGATCGCCGCCGCGGTGTAGGCGCCGATGCCGGGCAGGGCGCGTAGCATCGCCTCGTCGCGCGGAAACTTCCCGCCATGCGCGGCGACGATTTCGCGCGCGCAGGCATGGAGATTGCGGGCCCGCGCGTAATAGCCGAGGCCCTGCCATTCATGCAGGACATCGTCGAGCGGCGATGCCGCCAGCGCGCGCACATTGGGCCAGCGCGCGAGGAACGCGCCGAAGCGCGGCCCGACGGTCGCGACCGTGGTCTGCTGCAACATGATCTCGGAAAGCCAGACGCGATACGGGTCCGGCTTTTCGCCAGGCCGCGCGCGCCACGGCAGGTCGCGGCGGTGCCGGTCGTACCACGCCAGCAGCGTCGCGGCCAATTTCTTGGTGTCCATCGCGGGAATGAGTAGGCTTGCCGCTGCCATGGCGACAAGCCCCCACGACCTCAAAGCCGCGATCCGCGACGCTGCGTTGCGTTTGGGTTTCGACGCGGTGGGTTTCGCGCGGGCCGAACTGGCGGCGGAAACGCGCGCGCATCTCGCGAATTATCTGGCGCAAGGCTTTCACGGCGACATGGGTTGGCTCGAGGCGCGCGCGCAACAGCGCGGCGACCCGCGCGAACTATGGCCCGAGGCGAAGACCGTGGTGGTGCTCGCGATGAATTACGGGCCGGAGCACGATCCGCTCGAGTCGCTCGATGCGCGCGACCGCGGCACTGTGTCGGTCTATGCGCGCGGCCGCGACTACCACGACCTCATCAAGTCGCGCCTGAAGGCGCTGGCGCGGCAAATCGAAACGATCGCGCCGGGCGAACTGAAACTGTTCGTCGATACCGCGCCGGTGATGGAAAAGCCGCTGGCGCAACGCGCCGGTCTCGGCTGGCAGGGCAAGCACACCAATCTGATCTCGCGTGCGCACGGCTCGTGGCTGTTCCTTGGCGAGATTTATCTGAGCCTGGATTTGCCCGCCGACGAGACCGAGACCGATCATTGCGGCCAGTGCCAGGCCTGTCTCGACATCTGCCCGACGCGCGCCTTCGTGAAGCCGTATGTCCTCGACGCGCGTCGCTGCATCTCCTATCTCACGATCGAGCATAAGGGCCATATCGACGCCGAGCTGCGGCCGCTGATGGGCAATCGCATCTATGGCTGCGACGATTGCCTCGCGGTCTGTCCCTGGAACAAATTCGCGCATGAGGCGCGCGAGAATGCGTTGAAGCCGCGCGGCGATTTGGCTTCGCCGCCGCTCCTTTCCGATCTCGCCGCGCTCGATGACGCGGCGTTCCGGAAAATGTTTTCGGGCTCGCCGGTCAAACGCACCGGCCGCGACCGGTTCGTACGCAACGTGCTGATCGCGATCGGCAACAGCGGCGATGCTTTGTTGGCGCCAAGCGCCGAGGCGCGCCTCAACGACGCCTCGCCCTTGGTGCGCGCGATGGCGGTTTGGGCGTTGGGCCGTTTGGCGGTAAAATCCCGGTTCGCCCAACTGCGGACACAATATCTCGCGCGCGAAGCGGACGCGGACGTGCAACGCGAGTGGCAGGCAAACTAGAAACTTGAACCGCCAAGACACCAAGGCGCCAAGAGTCCGAAACCGGCTTGGGGTCTTGGCGTCTTGGCGGTGAATTTCCTTTTCTCAGCCGCCGTAGAACACGGTGTCGCCGAGGTCCTTCATCTCGAGCGTGACGAGATCGGGACGGCCCGAGACCGGCTTATTGAGATGGGCCTCAAGCACTTCGGCGACGACGACGTGATGATCGCCTTCCTCGACGATTTTCTTGACCCGGCATTCGATCGAAGCGGGCGCGTCGCTCAATAGCGGCGCGCCGCTGGCGGCGCCCTTGGTGAAACCCATCCCGCTGATCTTGTCGCCCTCGACCTTGGCGGGCTTGAAGAAGGTAAACGCCGCACCCTTCTGATCCTTGCCGAGCACGTTGAGCGCGAACGTGCCGGTCTGTTTTACGATGGCGTAGGCGCCGGAATCGGCCTTCACCGCCAGCGTCACCAAGGGCGGCGCGAACGAGGATTGGGTCACGAAATTAATGGTCGCGGCGGCGACGTTGCCTTTGCCGTCGTCGGCCGTCAGCACGTAAAGCCCGTAAGGAATCATCCGCAACGCGGCCTTTTTCGCATCCTGATTCATCGCCTCACCTTTTTTCACAGAGAAAAAACTACGCGGCCATCCGTTCGAGCCGCGCGGCGCGCTTTTGCAGGCCCCACCACGCGATGTTCGCCGCCATCATGTTGAGCCTGCCGTGCGGCTTGAGGCCGGCGGCCTTCAATCCCATCGCGATGGCGCGTTCGACATGGTGCCAGCGATAGACGCCGATGGCGCGGCGCGCATAGGCGCCGTTGTAGCGCCGCCGCTCATAAGGCACGTCGCCCTCGTTGGCGGCGTAATAGGCATAGGCCAGCTCGTCGTCCTCGGCGTCGCGCATGCGCTGAAACGCGATGCGGAAACGCTGGAAGCGATTCAGCCCCTCGATATCGAGATAGCGTTTCATATGCGTGTAGAACAATTTGTAATGCCGAAGCTCGTCGGCCGCGATGTTGTGGCAGATGATTTTCAGCACCGGCTCGTCGACCGCCTCGAACAGCGCCGTGTAATAGGACGAGGTGCCGGTCTCGACGATGCAGCGCGACACCAGCTCGCCGGCACGGGAGCCGCGCAGCGAGCGCGTCGCGGTGACGTTGACGCGGAAGCCGGCGGTGAATCGCTCCGCCGCCCTGGCGTGGTCCCAATCGGGATCGGCCAGCGTGGCCCAGCGGCCGAGCGCTTGGCCATGCTGGATTTCCTCGCCGCCCCAGCGCCGCGCCACGGCCTGGAATTCCGGGTCGTCATGGAACACGCCGCAAAGATATTGCGTATAGTCGCCGCCATTCTGCTCGACCAGGCTCGCCGCCTTGACGATGCGCACGATCTCGGGATCGACCTTGCCGCGGTCGAACTTCTCCCAGGGGATGTCGTCGAGCGTCCAATGCGCCATGCCCGTGAGTATAGTCATGGAATCCGCGAGGTGAAGGGCTTGTGATCGGGCCGCGACTCGCCCCACACTCAGGCCATGCACGATATTCCTCTGGCGGACCGGCTCATCGTCGCGCTCGACGTGCCGACGGTCGGCGAGGCGCGCGCTTTAGTGACGCGGCTCGGCGGCGCTGTGACCTTCTACAAGATCGGCTTGCAACTCCAATATGCCGGCGGCATCGCCCTGGCGCAGGAATTGAAAGGGCAGGGCAAGAAGATTTTTCTCGATTCGAAGCTGCTCGACATCGACCAGACCGTGACTGGCGCCACGGCGAACATCGCTAGGCTCGGCCTCGATTTCCTCACCATCCACGGCCACGCCCCGACCTTGCGCGCGGCGGTCAAGGGCAGGGCGGGGAGCGGCTTAAGGCTGCTCGCGGTGACGGTGCTGACCAGCATGGGCGAAGCCGACATGGCGGAGCTCGGCACGCGCTTTTCGGTCGAGGAAATGGTGCTGCGCCGCGCCAGGGCGGCAATGGAGACGGGCTGCGACGGCGTCATCGCCTCGGGCAACGAGGCGAAAGCCATTCGCGCCATGGCGGGCGACAGGCTGTTGATCGTGACCCCCGGCATCCGCTCGGAGGGCGTCGCGGTGGACGACCAAAAACGCGCCGCCACCCCGCGCGAGGCGATCGCCGCGGGTGCCGATTATCTCGTGGTCGGGCGTCAGATACTGCGTAGCGAGACCCCCGCCGCCGAGGCAGAAAGCCTTATTCGTCAAATAGATAGCGCGTTGTCCCGCTGAACATTAAATCGCGATGAAATCGTCGTAACGGGGATGCGCCGGGCGACTCGCGGCCTATCTATAGGGTACACGTCCTGACCCCCAAGTGGCGTGTAAACTCAAAATGGCCAGCCGCTTGTCGGCTGGCCCCTTTTTTTATCCAAAGCCCTTCCTAATCGTCATGCCCCGGCTCGGCCGGGGCATCCACGAAGGAAGTTTTCGCGCCGAAAATTCGTGGATGGCCCGCCTACGCGGGCCATGACGCAAAGGGAGAACTAATGCGCCGCGGCGGCGCCGAGCGCGGTGAGCTTGGCGTCGATGACGGCGAGCTGGCGGCGGCACATATTGCGCTCGTCGTCGTCTTGGGCCGCGTTGAGCCGCGCTTCGATTTCGCGCGCCTCGCCCTCGAGCAACGCGCGATTGAGGTCGGGCAGCGGCACCGCCTCGTCGGCCAGCACGGTGCAGCGCTCGGGATTCACTTCGGCGAAACCGCCCGCGATGAATAGGCGCTCCTTCACCTTGCCGCCCTCGTAAATTTCGATGAGGCCCGGCCGGATCGTCGAGATCAGCAAGGCATGGCCGGGCAGGACACCGAAATTGCCCTCGGTGCCCGGTACCACCACCATCTCGACCTGTTCCGAGCGCAACAGGCGCTCCGGCGAGACCAGTTCGAATTGCAGCGTGTTGGCCATCGAAGTCGCCGCGCCTACGCTTCCGCCGCGATCTTGCGGGCCTTTTCCTGCGCTTCCTCGATGGTGCCAACCATGTAGAAGGCACTCTCGGGCAGATCGTCGTAGTCGCCCGCGACGATGCCCTTGAAACCCTTGATCGTGTCGTCGAGATTGACGAACACGCCCGGCGTGCCGGTGAACACTTCGGCGACGTGGAAGGGCTGCGACAGGAAGCGTTGGATCTTGCGCGCGCGGGCAACGGTGAGCTTGTCTTCTTCCGAGAGCTCGTCCATGCCGAGAATCGCGATGATGTCCTGGAGCGACTTGTAGGTCTGCAGCACGCGCTGCACGTCGCGCGCCACCTGGTAATGGTCGACGCCGACGACGCGCGGATCGAGCATGCGCGAGGTCGAGTCGAGCGGATCCACCGCGGGATAAATGCCGAGCTCGGCGATCTGCCGCGACAGCACCGTGGTCGCGTCGAGATGTGCAAACGAGGTGGCGGGCGCCGGGTCGGTCAAGTCGTCGGCGGGCACGTAGATCGCCTGAACCGAGGTGATCGAGCCTTTCTTGGTGGTGGTGATGCGCTCTTGCAGCGCGCCCATGTCGGTCGCGAGGGTCGGCTGATAGCCGACCGCCGACGGAATGCGGCCCAACAGCGCCGACACTTCCGAGCCGGCCTGGGTGAAGCGGAAAATGTTGTCGACGAAGAACAGCACGTCCTGGCCTTCCTCGTCGCGAAAATATTCGGCGACGGTGAGGCCGGTGAGGCCGACGCGGGCGCGGGCGCCGGGCGGCTCGTTCATCTGGCCGTAGACCAGCGAGACTTTCGATCCCGGCCCGTCGGTCTTGATGATCCCCGACTCCATCATCTCGTGATAAAGGTCGTTGCCCTCGCGGGTGCGCTCGCCGACGCCGGCGAACACCGAATAGCCGCCGTGCTTCTTGGCGATGTTGTTGATCAATTCCATGATGATGACGGTCTTGCCGACGCCGGCGCCGCCGAACAGGCCGATCTTGCCGCCGCGCGCGTAGGGCGCGAGCAGGTCCACCACCTTGATGCCGGTGCTGAGAATTTCCGACTCGGTCGACTGGTCGATGAACTCGGGCGCCGGCCGGTGGATCGGCAGCTTCGACTTGGCGTTGACCGGCCCTAGCTCGTCAACCGGCTCGCCGACGACGTTGAGAATGCGCCCCAGCGTCTCCGGGCCGACCGGCACCGAGATGGGCGCGCCGGTATCGACCGCCTGCGCGCCGCGGGCGAGGCCGTCGGTCGTGTCCATGGCGATGGTGCGCACCGTGTTCTCGCCGAGATGCTGCGCCACCTCGAGCGTCAGGGTCTTGCCCTGGTTTTGGACATGCAGCGCGTTCAGCATCGACGGCAGTTCGCCCTCGAACTTGACGTCGACGACGGCGCCCATGATCTGCGTGACGGTGCCGATGGTATTGGTGGCCATGATTGCTTCCTCGTTCTCAGAGCGCTTCCGCGCCGGAGATGATTTCGATCAATTCCTTGGTGATCGCGGCCTGACGCGAGCGGTTATAGGTGATGTTCAGCGTATTGATGATGTCGCCGGCATTGCGCGTCGCGTTGTCCATCGCGGTCATGCGCGCCCCCCATTCGCTGGCGACGCTGTCCAAGAGCGCGGTGTAGATTTGAACCGCCAGGTTGCGCGGCAACAGCTCGTTCAGAATCTGGCCGTCCTCGGGCTCGAAGTCATAGACGCCGCGGCTCGCCGCCTCGGCGTTGTCGTTCGCCGATTCGGGCGGCGAGAACGGAATCAGCTGCTGTTTGGTGACGATCTGGCTGATCGCCGAGCGGAAGTGATTGTAGACGATGGTGCAGACGTCGAATTGCTTGTCGGCGTACAACGCGAGCAGCGCCTGCGCGATCGCTTGTGCTTCCTCGAAGCGCAGCCGCGGCCGGCCGATTTCGATGCGGCTCTCCATGATGCGCTTGCCCTGGTCGCGGCGCAGCGCGTCGCGCGCCTTGCGCCCGAGCGTCACCAGCTTGACGGTTTTGCCCTGGCTTTCGAGCTGCCGGATCGTGCGCCGCGTCTCGCGGATGATCGAGGCGTTGAAGCCGCCCGCGAGGCCGCGGTCGGAAGTCGCGACCAACAGAAGATGAACCTGATCGCTGCCGGTGCCGGCGAGCAGCGGCGCAGCATTGGTCTGACCCTTGAGGCTCGCCGCGAGCGACGACAGCATGCGCTCCATGCGTTGCGCATAAGGGCGGGCCGCTTCGGCCTGCTCTTGCGCGCGCCGAAGGCGCGACGCCGCCACCATCTTCTGCGCCGAGGTGATTTTCTGCGTCGAACGGATGGAGCGGATGCGGTTCCGCAGTTCCTTGAGGGTGGCCATCGGGCGGCGCTATCTCACGCGAAAGTCTTGCCGAAATCGTCGAGGAACGTGACCAGCGCCTTGTCGTTGTCGGCGGTGATTTCGCGCTTGTCGCGGATGTCGGCGAGAATCTGCGGGCCCTTGGCGCGCAAATCGGACAACATTGCCGTCTCGTAGCGGGTGACTTGGCCGACATCGACCTTGTCGAGATAGCCGCGGGTGCCGGCGAAAATCACGACCACTTGTTCCTCGACCGCGACGGGCGCGAATTGCGGCTGTTTCAGCAGTTCGGTGAGGCGCGCGCCGCGCGCCAGAAGGCGTTGCGTCGCGGCATCGAGGTCCGAGGCGAACTGCGCGAACGCGGCCATTTCGCGGTATTGCGCGAGTTCGAGCTTGATGCGGCCGGCGACCTGCTTCATCGCCTTGATCTGCGCCGACGAGCCGACACGGCTGACACTGAGGCCGACGTTAATCGCGGGGCGGATGCCGCGATAGAACAGGTCGGTTTCGAGGAAGATCTGGCCGTCGGTGATTGAAATCACGTTGGTCGGAATATAGGCCGACACGTCGCCCGCCTGGGTCTCGATGATCGGCAGCGCGGTGAGCGAGCCGAGACCGTGATCCTGGTTCATCTTCGCCGCGCGCTCCAAGAGCCGCGAGTGGAGATAGAACACGTCGCCGGGATAGGCTTCGCGGCCCGGCGGGCGGCGCAACAGAAGCGACATTTGACGATAGGCGACGGCCTGTTTGGAAAGATCGTCATAGACGATGACGGCATGCATGCCGTTGTCGCGGAAGAATTCGCCCATCGCGCAGCCGGCATAAGGCGCGAGGAATTGCAGCGGCGCGGGTTCCGACGCGGTCGCCGCGACCACGATGGAATATTCGAGCGCGCCGTAATCCTGCAACGTCTTGACGATTTGCGCCACGGTCGAGCGCTTCTGCCCGATCGCGACATAGATGCAATAGAGCTTGCGGCTTTCGTCGCCGGACTCGTTGATCTTTTTCTGGTTGATGAAAGTGTCGATGGCGACGGCGGTCTTGCCGGTCTGTCGGTCGCCGATGATCAGTTCGCGCTGGCCGCGGCCGATCGGCACCAGCGCGTCGATCGCCTTGAGCCCGGTCTGCACCGGCTCGCTTACAGATTTGCGCGGAATGATGCCCGGCGCCTTCACTTCGACGCGGGTGCGCTTGACGTCGCTCAACGGTCCCTTGCCGTCGATCGGATTGCCGAGCGCGTCGACCACGCGGCCCAGGAGACCTTTTCCCACCGGCACGTCGACGATGGCGCCGGTGCGCTTCACCGTGTCGCCTTCGCGGATGCCGACGTCGTCTCCGAAAATCACCACGCCGACATTGTCGGTCTCGAGATTCAGCGCCATGCCCTTGGTGCCGTCGCTGAACTCGACCATTTCGCCGGCCTCGACCTTGTCGAGCCCGTAGACGCGCGCGATGCCGTCGCCGACCGACAGCACCTGGCCGACTTCGGCGACATCGGCCTCGGTGCCGAAATCGGCGATCTGCTGTTTCAGGATCGCGGAAATTTCCGCCGCCCGGATTTCCATTTACCGAACCCCTTTCATCGCAAGCTGCAACCGGTTGAGCTTGCTCTTGAGCGATGCGTCGATCATGCGCGAGCCGAGGCGGACGACAAGGCCGCCCAACAGGCTCGGATCGATGCGTTGGTCGATGGCGAGCTTGGCACCCGCCGATTTGCGCAGCGCGTCGGCCAAAGCGGCCGATTGCGCCTCGGACAAGGGCGCCGCCGAAATCACTTGCGCAGTGATTTCGCCGCGGCGCGCCGCGAGATATTTGAGGAAGGCGTCGATCATTTCCGGGAGCGCGAACAGCCGCCGGTTGCGCGCGAGCAGGCCGAGGAAATTGCGGGTCATCGGCGTGAGTTGCGCCTGCTGGCCGATGGCCGCCACTGCCTTGCCCTGGGCGTCGCGGTCGATGACCGGGCTGCGGATGGCGCGCCGCAAATCGGCGCTCGCCGTCAGCATCGCGGCGACCGAGCGGAGGTCCGCCGCCACTTGGTCGAGCGAACGGCCCTCATCCGCGAGATCGAACAACGCTCTCGCATAGCGCTCGGCAAGGCCAGCCACTCCTGTCGCTTCGGAAGCCACGAAGTACGATCCCCTTAGCCCAAATTACCGATTTCCGCCCCTCGCACCCCGGCGATGTACGATGCCCACGAGAGGTTCGGAAGGCTCCGCTCTCCGACGCTTTCCATGCCTTGCCGGCACCGGAAAAGCGCGCCCGGAACGCGCGGGCGGTTTCTATCATGGGGTAGGGGGCCACGCAACCGCAGGGCTGGCCCTCTCCTGCGACAATGCGCCGCCGCTAGCCCCGTTATGCCGGCGCTTGCTATATCTGCCGCCGAGATCGCGGAGGATTCGTTGAAGAACAAAAAAGCGGCCGTTCCGGCGTTTAGGCCCATCGGGCCCCCGGAGCCGGATTTGACGGTGAAGGAAATGGTCGCTCGGGCGGTGGCGCTGCGCCCCGAGCTGCGGGCGCGCCAGGCCGAGACCGAGCGGGCGGGGCGGCTTTCCGATGATATGAACCGCAAATTCGTCGAAGCCGGCTTCTACCGGGCGGTGCAGCCGCGGATTTTCGGCGGCTACGAGTTCTCGGTGCCGGACTTCATGCGGGTGATGATGGAAGTCGGGCGCGGCTGCGCCGAAAGCGGCTGGGTCCTGGCCCTGACCGCCGGCCACGCCCATCTCTTCGCCGGCTTTCCGCCCCAGGGCCAGATCGAGGTCTACGGCAAGGACGGCGAGTTCCGCGCCCCCGGCGTGCCGCAGCCGACCGCCCGCGCCGTGCCGGTCCCCGGCGGCTATCGCCTGACCGGCGGCTGGGACTACATGTCGGGCTGCGACATCGCCACCCATATCATCGGCGGCGCCGCCATCATCGACCCGGCGACCGATAAAATGACCCGCATCGATCTCGTCGTCGTCGATTTTGCCGACTACACCATCGTCGACAATTGGTCGGTGTTCGGCATGCAGGGCACCGGCTCCAAGCGGGTCGAAGTCAAGGACCTGTTCGTGCCGGACTACCGGATGATGCCGTGGACCACCGCGCAGGCGGAAATGTCGAGCGAGCGGCCAGGCCGGGCCATCCTCGACAATCCCATGTATTTCGGCAAGAACCCGCCTTTTCTGGTCGCGGAATCCTGCGCCGTCGTGGTCGGCGCCGCCTATGGCGCGCTCGATGTCTACGAGGAAGTGCTGAAGAACCGGCGCTCGGCGTTCCCGCCATTTCCGCTGCGCGGCGAGATGGCCGAGTACCAGCACAATTTCGGCCGCTGCCAGACGCTGATCGACACCGCGCACGCCGCGATGATCCAGGTCGGCGAGCAATATATGGATTTGTGCCGAAGCCAGGCTTCGGGCGGACCGCCTTTTGGCGCCGAAGCGGAGCGGCGGCTGCAAATGATCGAGCAGCAATGCATCCATCTGTGCTTCGAGGCGGTCGACATCATGTTCCGCACCGCCGGCACGTCGAGCGCCAAGTCGGACGCGATGCTCGGCCGGTTCTGGCGCAATATCGGCGTGATCCGCGGCCATCTCGCGCACCAATCCGACAGCGCCGCCTTGAATTACGGCCGGCTCCGCTTCGGCGAACGGCCGATGGGACGCATCTGACATGAGCGCCTCGGCCATCGACACCCGCGCGGTGGTCGAATGGCTGATCGACGGCGCGCGCGACTGCGTGCCGCCTCAGGACGTGCTGAAAAAACTGGCGGAAGGCTTGGTCGCGGCCGGCGTGCCGCTGGCGCGCGCCGCGGTGTTCGTGCGCACGCTCCATCCGCTGGTCGCTGGGCGCCGCTTCGGCTGGCGGAGCGACGGGCCGCTCGAAGTCAGCGAGCTTAAATACGAAATGATCAATACGTCGGGCTACACGGACAGCCCGGTCGCCTTCATCTACGAAAAGAACCAAGAGCTGCGCCGGCCTTTGTGCCGCGCCGACTGCAAGATGGATTTTCCGATTCTGCAAAAGCAGCGCGACGAAGGCATCACCGATTATTTCGGCACGCCGCTGCGCTTCACCTTTCGGGGCGAGGTCCATGTCGCGGTGTGGTCGACGACGGCGCCGGGCGGCTTTACCGATGCGCATCTCGACGCGATCCGTTCTGTCGTCGCGCCGCTCGCCCGCGTCGCCGAGGTGCGCGCCCTGACCCGCACCTCGTCGGCCTTGCTCGACACCTATGTCGGCCACAAGACCGGCGATCGCGTGCGCGCCGGCAGCATCCGCCGCGGCGATACCGATTCGATCAAGGCGGCGATCTGGCTCTCCGACATGCGCGGCTTCACCGCGCTGACCGAGCGCGCCGCGCCGGAAATCGTGATGGCGGTGCTCAACCGCTATTTCGATTGCCAGGTGCCGGCGATCACGGCGCATGGCGGCGAGGTGCTGAAATATATCGGCGACGGGCTGCTCGCGATCTTCCCGGTCACGGCCGAGATCGATGCGCCGAAAGCCTGCGCCGAGGCGCTCGCCGCCGCGCATGAGGCGCGTGCCGAAGTCGCCAGGGTCGAAGGCCTGCGCTTCGGCCTCGCGCTCCATCTTGGCGACGTGCTCTACGGCAATATCGGCAGCGGCGACCGGCTCGATTTCACCTGTATCGGCCCCGCGGTCAATCTCGCGGCGCGGCTCGAAAAAATCGCGGCGCGCGAAGGGCGCGCCGTCGTCGCGTCCGCCGAGTTCGCGCAACATTGCGGCGCGGCGCTGACATCGCTCGGCGAATTCGATCTCGCCGGCTTTCACGAGAAACAGCCCGCGTTCGCGCTGCCGGACGACTAGAGGAAACTATACGGGTCGATGTCGACTTGCACCCGCACGGTCGACGGCACCTTCACCCGCGCCAGCCAGTCGCGCATCACCTGTTGAATCCGCACATTGCGCCGCGCCTTGACCAGGAAGCGCTTGCGATGACGCCCGCGCAAAATCTGCAGCGGCGCCGGCGCCGGGCCGAACACCTCGACCCCCGGCAGATGCGGCGTCGAGCGCGCATAGGCGCGCGCGGCGGACTCGGCCTCGTCCTCGCTGTCGCCGGAAATGATCAGCGCCGCGAGCCGGCCGAACGGCGGGTTGCCGTGACGCTGGCGCTCCTCAGCCTGGAGCCGCAGGAACCGGTCGCGGTCGTCCGCGACCAGCGCGCGCATCACCTGGTTCTCGGGATGGAACGTCTGCACCAGCACGAGACCTGGCTGCTCGGCGCGGCCGGCGCGGCCCGCGACCTGATGCAGCAACTGAAAACTGCGCTCGGCGGCGCGCAGGTCGCCGCCGTCGAGGCCGAGATCGGCATCGACCACGCCGACCAGCGTCAGCAGCGGAAAATGATGGCCCTTCGCCACCACCTGCGTGCCGATCAGCACGTCGATGTCGTGGCGCTCGACGCGTTCGAGGATTTCCGCCGCGGCATGCGGCCCGGTCAGCGTGTCCGACGCCATCACCGCGGCGCGCGCCTTCGGAAATTTCAGCGCGACCTCCTCGGCGACGCGCTCGACCCCCGGCCCGCACGCGGCGAAACTGCCGGCCGCGCCGCAATTGGGACAGAGCGGCGGCAGCGGCTCGGCATGGCCGCAATGGTGGCATTGCAGGCGATGGTGGAAGCGATGCTCCACCAGCCACGCCGTGCAGTTGGGACAATTGAGGCGGAAGCCGCATTGCCGGCACAGGGTCAGCGGCGCGTAGCCCCGGCGATTGAGGAACAGCATCGTCTGCTCCCCGGCCTCGAGCGTCGCGCGCATCGCCTCGAGCAGCGGCGGCGCCAGGAACGAGCGCCGCTCCGGCGGCGTGCGGCGCAGATCGAGCAGGCGAATCTCCGGCAGGCGCGCGCTGCCATGCCGCGCCGGCAGATGCAGGCGGCCGTAGCGGCCCTCATCGACATTGACCTGGGTCTCGACCGAGGGCGTCGCCGACACCAGCACGATGGGAATCCTGGCGAGCGACGCGCGCACCACCGCCATGTCGCGGGCGTGATAGATCACGCCCTCTTCCTGCTTGAAGGACTGGTCGTGTTCCTCGTCGACCACGATCAGGCCCAGTTCGTGGAACGGCAGGAACAGCGCCGAGCGCGCGCCGACCACGAGCCGCGCCTCGCCCGACGCCACGGCGCGCCAGGTGTCGCGCCGCTCGGCATGGCCGAGATCGGAATGCCATTGCGCCGGGGCGACGCCGAAGCGCTGCGCGAACCGCTGCAGCCATTGGGCCGACAGCGCGATCTCCGGGAGTAGCACCAGCACCTGCTTGCCTTGTTCCAGTGTTTTGCCGATGGCGGCGAAATAGACCTCGGTCTTGCCTGAACCGGTGACGCCGTCGAGGAACGTCGTGCTGAAACCTTGTCCGAGTTTCGCGAGCAGCTCGGTGGCGGCGACATCCTGCGCCGAGGACAGGGTCGGGCCGGGCAGCCGCCAGTCCGGCGGTTCGAGCGGCGCGCGGCGCGGCAATTCCACCGGCTCAAGCAGGCCGGCGCGGGTCAGGCCCTTCACCACGCCGGCGCCGCACGCGCCGCGGCGCGCGAGATCGGCGGCGGTACCGGGCGCGTGCGACGCTTCCGTCAAGACACGGCGGCGCGGCGCCGACAGTTTCGCCGCCTCATCGGCCAATGCGGCGCGGCCGGTTTCGCCGATGCCGTAGCCCACGAGGTTGCGCTCGGCTTCCAGCGCCTCCGGCACCGACATCGCCATGCGCAACACCGCGCCCGGAGCCGACAAGGTGTAGGCGGCGACCCAGTCGATTAATTGCCGCAATTCGTCCGACATCGGCGCCGCCGCGAGCCTCGCGGCGATGGGCTTCACTTTTTTGGCATCGACCTCATCTGTGGCTTGGCCCCAGACCACGCCGGCGACGCGGCGGGCGCCGAGCGGCACGGAAACGAAATCGCCGGCCGCGACGTTCATGCCAGGGGGTACGGCGTAGTCGTACGCGCCCGCGAGCGGCAGCGGCAACAGCACGCGCACCCGCGCGGCGCTTGCGGCCTCCGCCGAATCGCCCTCAAAGCTGGTATGGGTCACCGGCATGCGATAGAGTCCTAAACCGAACGCGATAGCGCCGCCATCGCGGCCAGAATTTAGCGAAGAGAAGCGGCGAGCGACACGATCGAAAGGCGGGGGGGAGATAGGAAAAGAGGCATGAAATTCTTTGTCGACACCGCGGACATCGCGGAGATTCGCGATCTCGCATCCACCGGCATGGTGGATGGCGTCACCACCAATCCCTCGCTGATCGCCAAGGCGGGCCGCGATTTCAAGGACGCGATCCGCGAAATCTGCTCGATCGTGCCCGGCCCTGTCAGCGCCGAAGTCACCGCCACCGATCACGCGACTCAGCTCGCCGAAGGCCGGCTGCTCGCCAAAATCGCCAAGAACGTCGCCGTCAAGGTGCCGCTCACCATGGACGGGCTCAAGACCTGCAAGGCGCTGCGAGCCGAAGGCACGATGGTCAATGTCACGCTGTGCTTCTCGGCGGCGCAGGCGCTGTTGGCGGCCAAGGTGGGCGCGACGTTCATCTCGCCGTTTGTCGGCCGGCTCGACGATATTTCCGAAGACGGCATGCAGCTCGTCGACGATATCGTCACCATTTATCGCCAATATCCCGAGTACAAGACCGAGGTTCTGGTCGCCTCGATTCGCCATCCCATGCATGTCGTCGTGGCGGCGAAGCTCGGCGCCCATGTCGGCACCATGCCGCCCGACATCATGCGCAAGCTCTATCAGCATCCGCTGACCGACAAGGGTCTCGCCGCGTTCCTCGCCGACTGGAAAAAGACCGGCCAATCGATCCTGCCGCAAGCCAAGGCCGCGGCGGAATGAGCGACCAGGCGCAGCCCGCCGTCGCGCCGACAGAATCGGTCCCGACCGATGACGAGGTGCGCGCCTATCTCGCCGCCAATCCCGACTTTCTGTTGCGCCATCCCGAGCTTCTGTCGGTGCTGACGCCGCCTCAGTTGCAGCGCGGCAATCAGGTTGCCGACATGCAGAGCTTCATGTTGCAACGCCAGCGCAACGAGATGGAAAAGCTCCAGGCGCAGCACGGCGAACTGATCGGGATTTCCCGCTCCAACATGGCGAGCCAGTCGCGCGTCCACGGCGCCGCGCTCGCGGTGTTCGGGGCGCGCAGCTTCGAGCAGCTTATCCAGACCGTAACCACCGATCTCGCGGTGATGCTCGACGCCGATGTCGCCACCATCGCGGTCGAATCGGCCGAGCCGATGAAGCGCCAGCTGCGCAATCAGGGTGTCCAGATCCTGAAGCCCGGCATGGTCGATGAATTGTTCGGCGACGACCGCGACGTGCTGCTGTTCGACGATATCGAAGGCGATCCGATGCTGTTCGGCGACGGCGCCGGGTTGGTGCGCTCGGCGGCGTTGCTGCGGCTGCGTGTCAGCACCAAGGCGCCGGCCGGCCTGCTCGCCATCGGCACGCGCACGCCCGGAAAATTTCATGTCGCGCAAGGCACGGAATTGCTCAGCTTCCTCGGCCGCGCCGTCGCCATCGCCATCGCGCAATGGCTCGACCTGCCCGCGTAGGCTTCATCCCGGCGCCGCTTGCGCCGGACCGCTTTTCCGCAAAAGAGGATGTGGTCGGCGCGGTGACGCGATGGCTCGACTGGCTCGAGACCGAGCGCCGCGTCTCCCCGCACACGCTCGCGGCCTATGGGCGCGATCTCGCCGGTTTCCTCGATTTTCTCGCCGAGCATAAGGGCGGCATTGCCGATCTCGCGTCGCTGTCGAAACTCGTGCCGGCGGATTTCCGCGCCTGGCTGGCGCGCCGCGCCGGCGTCCCGATCGGCCGCGCCTCCAACGCCCGCGCGCTGTCCACTTTGCGCAATTTCTTCCGCTTCCTCGAGCGGCGCGGCCTCGCGAAGAACGCGGCGCTGATCGCGGTGAAGTCGCCGAAACTGCCGAAGCCGGTCCCGAAGGCCCTGAGCGCCGGCGAGGCGCAACAGGCGCTCGACGGCGTCGCCGGAATGGAGCGCGAAGCATGGATCGCGAAACGCGATCTCGCGGTGCTGACGCTGCTGTACGGCGCCGGACTGCGGATCGGCGAGGCTTTATCCTTGCGCCGTGGCGATGCACCGGTCGCCGCGGGCACGCTCAGCGTCACCGGCAAGGGCAACAAGACGCGCCTCGTGCCGATCCTGCCCGCCGTCGCCGACGCGGTGACGGATTACATCGCGGCGTGTCCGTTGGCCCTTTCAAAAGATGGGCCGCTCTTCGTCGGCGCGCGCGGCGGGCCGCTCCATCCGCGCCTCATCCAGGGCCAGATGGCGAAGCTGCGCGCCGCGCTGAGCCTGCCCGAACACGCGACGCCGCACGCGCTGCGCCATTCCTTCGCGACCCATCTCCTCGCCGGCGGCGGCGATCTGCGCTCGATCCAGGAATTGCTCGGCCACGCCTCGCTATCGACCACCCAGCGCTACACCAAGGTCGACGAGGCGCGCCTCCTCGCCGTCTATGACGGCGCACACCCAAGGGCGAAAAGCTAGTCGCGACTCGAAACGCGGCGGCGCGGGGGCATGATTCCGAGAACGATCAGCACAAGCGACGCAATGGCCGCCGTCTCAAGAAACTTTCCCGTCAGCAAACCGGGCAAAATCCATTGCGCGAATGCGGCGGCGACGCAGCCCAGACAGACGCTGGTGAGAAGAAAATTCATGATGCCGTCCGCTCCGATGTGCGGCAGAAGCATAGAGGTTCGCGCCGCTACCGGGACGGTTCCTGTCGTTAACAGGTAAATACATCTGCGCCCAAGACCGGGCGCGGCGCTTTCGGAAAGTCGGCAAAACGAATTGTCCCGATCCGGATTTTCGGAATCGGGATGGAACGAAACGGGAATTAGATGTGGATCGCCTCGCCGCCGACCGCGAGCGCGGCTTCTTTCACCGCCTCGTTCAGCGTCGGGTGGGCGTGGCAGATGCGGCCGATATCCTCGGCGCTGGCGCCGAACTCCATCGCGGTGACGCATTCCGCGATCATGGTGCCGGCGTCCGGCCCGATGATATGGACGCCGAGCACGCGGTCGGCCGCCGCGTCCGCCAGCACTTTGACGAAGCCCTCGGTTTCGCCGTTGGCGCGGGCGCGCGCATTGGCGCTGAATGGAAACTTGCCGGTCTTGTAGGCGAGGCCGGCGGCTTTCAGTTCTTCCTCGCTCCTGCCGACGCTGGCGACCTCGGGCGCGGTGTAGATCACGGCGGGAATCGCGTCGTAATTCACCTGACCGTGCTGACCCGCCAGAATCTCGGCGAGCGCGACGCCTTCCTCGCTTGCCTTGTGCGCCAGCATCGGACCGGCGATGACGTCGCCGATGGCGTAAATCCCCGGCACGTTGGTGGCGAAACGCTTGTCGACAGTGACGCGGCCTTTGTTGTCTCGGACGACGCCGGCCTTCTCCAAGCCGAGCCCGTCGGTGTAGGGCCGCCGCCCGATCGCGACCAGCACCGCGTCGGCCTTGAGCTCCTGCGCCGCGCCGCCCGACGCCGGCTCCAGCGACAGCGTCACGCCGCCCTTGCCGGGCTTCGCCGCCGCGACTTTGGTGGAGAGGCGGAATTGCAGCCCCTGTTTCGCCAGCACCTTGTGGAGCGCCGCGCCGGTCTCGCCGTCCATGTTCGGCACGATGCGGTCGAGGAACTCGACCACGGTGACCTCGGCGCCGAGCCGGCTCCACACCGAACCCATTTCGAGGCCGATATAGCCGCCGCCGACCACGACGAGATGTTTCGGCACCGCGCCCAGCGACAGCGCGCCGGTCGATGACAAGATCGTTTTCTCGTCCACCGGCACACCCGGCAGCTCCATCGATTCCGAGCCGGTGGCGATAATGAGGGACTTGGCCTTCATCGTGGTCTTGCGGTCGACCGAAATTTCGCCGGGTGCCGTGAAGGCCGCCGCGCCCGAGACGCGCTCGATTTTGTGTTTGCGGAACAAATAATCCACGCCGCTCGTGTTGGCGGCGACCACCTTGTCCTTGCGCGCCATCATGGTCGGCAGGTCGAGCGCGACGCCCGACAGTTTGACGCCGTGCGCCGCGAAGGCGTGGTTCGCCTCGGCGAATTTCTCCGACGATTGCAGCAGCGCCTTCGACGGGATGCAGCCGATATTGAGACAGGTGCCGCCCAAGGTCGGGCGCTTTTCGACGCAGGCGACGCGCATGCCGAGCTGCGCCGCGCGGATCGCCGCGACGTAGCCGCCCGGCCCGCCGCCGATCACGATGACGTCGAAGTCGCCCGCCATCGCCTCACACCTCGAACAGCAGGCGTTCGGGGTCCTCGACGCATTCCTTGACGCGCACCAGGAACGTCACGGCCTCGCGCCCGTCGACGACGCGGTGGTCGTAGCTGAGCGCGAGATACATCATCGGCCGCGCCTCGATCTTGTCGACGATCACCATCGGCCGCTTCATGATCTTGTGCATGCCGAGAATGCCGGACTGCGGCGGGTTGAGGATCGGCGTCGACATCAGCGAGCCGTAAATCCCGCCATTGGTGATGGTGAAGGTGCCGCCTTGCAGTTCGTCGAGCGTGAGCTTGCCGTCGCGGGCGCGCCTGGCGAGGTCGCCGATTTTTTTCTCGATCTCGGCGAACGACATCGCATCGGCGTCGCGCACCACTGGCACCACGAGACCCTGCTCGGTGCCGACCGCGACCCCGATATCGTAGTGGTTCTTGTAGATGAGATCGTCGCCGGAAATCTCGGCGTTGACCGCCGGCACGTCCTTGAGCGCCGCGATGCACGCCTTGACGAAGATCGACATGTAGCCGAGCCGCACGCCGTGCTTCTTCTCGAAACTGTCGCGGTATTTGTCGCGCATCGCCATCGCGGCGCTCATATCCACCTCGTTGAAGGTGGTCAGCATCGCGGCGGTGTTCTGCGCCTCCTTGAGGCGCTCGGCGATGGTGCGCCGCAGGCGCGTCATGCGCACGCGTTGTTCGCGCGGCCCGGCCGGGCGCGGCGCGGCTGGCGCTGCGGGTTTCGCCAGCGGCACGACAACAGGCGACGGTGCGGGCGCGGCGCTTGCCGCCAGCACGTCGCCTTTGGTCAGGCGTCCGTCCCTGCCGGTGCCCGCGATCGCCCCGGCATCGAGTCCCTTGTCCTCGACCAGCTTGCGCACCGCGGGACCCGAACGGT
>JANWJX010000029.1 GCA_025451725.1 Allostellaceae bacterium | reverse complement strand
TCGTCCTTGACGTTGGAGCGCGGCTGTTGGCCGGGGCGCCCGGGCCGGCCGGGATCGTCCTCGCCGGTGCCGGGCATCAGCTCGCCTTCGATCTCGCTGGCGCTCGAATCTTCCTCGCTGTCGGCATCGGGCACGCCGGCTTCGAGCGCGCCCTGCGCGCCCGAAGCGCCGCCTTCGCCGCCCTCGCTCTCGCTGTCGCCCTGCTCGGAATCCTCGTTCTGGGATTCGGAATCGTCCTGTTCGGAATCCTGCTCGACATCGCCGAGATCGACGTCGAGATCGCGGATCAATTGCCGCGCCACCTTGGCGTAGGAATCCTGATCCTTGAGGTGCTTGGCGAGCTCGAGGAAATCGCGTCCCACCTTGCCTTCGAGGAACGGCCGCCATTCCGCGATCATGCGTTTGGCGGAGGGCGGCGGCGGCGCGCCGGTCAGCGCCTCGCGCGCCAGGAGCCGCACCGCGTCGGGCAGCATCGCGTCGTCGCGCTCGGTGACGTGGGCAAGGCCCTGGCGGCGGCAGCGCTCCTCGGTATGCGCCGCGAGGTTGGCCGCGACGCCCGCCATGCGCTGCGCGCCGATCGCCTCGACGCGGGTCTGTTCGATGGCTTCGAACAATTGCCGCGCCTGGTCGCTGGCCGGGCGGCGCTTGGCGTGGATCGCGTCGTCGTGATAGCGCAGCCGCAGCGCCGCGGCGTCGGCGGCGCCGCGCAGTTGCGCGGCTTCCTCCTGCGCCAGCTCGCGGCCCGGCAGCGGCAGGCGCACCCGCGTGCCGCCGACCGCAGGCAGCTCCGCGCCGTAAACGATGTTGATGTCCTCGCGCTCGGCAATCGCCCGCACCGCGGCGGCGGTGGCGCGCTTGAAGATCTCGACGGGCGTTTCGGCTTCAGCCATGGACTAGACCAGGGTCGCGGGGACGCCGGTCTCCCTGAGCTCGGTGCCGAAGCAGCGCTGGTAATATTCCGCCACGGTCGCGCGTTCCATCTCGTCGCATTTGTTGAGGAAGGTGACGCGGAACCCGAACGCGATATCGTTGAAGATGCGCGAATTCTCGGCCCAGGTGATGACGGTGCGCGGCGACATCACGGTCGAAATGTCGCCGTTGATGAAGCCCGAGCGCGTCAGCTCGGCGAGCGCCACCATGGCATGGATGGTGCGGCGGCCGTCCTCGTTGTCGTAAGTCGGCGTCTTGGCGAGGACGATCTCGACCTCGGCATCGTGCGGCAGATAGTTCAGCGTCGCGACGATGTTCCAGCGGTCCATCTGGCCCTGGTTGATCTGCTGTGTGCCGTGATAGAGGCCCGACGTGTCGCCGAGGCCGATCGTGTTGGCGGTGGCGAACAGGCGGAACGCCGGATGCGGGCGGATCACCTTGTTCTGGTCGAGCAGGGTCAGCTTGCCGTCGACTTCGAGCACGCGCTGGATCACGAACATCACGTCGGGACGGCCGGCGTCGTACTCGTCGAAGCACAAAGCGGTCGGGTGTTGCAGCGCCCAGGGCAACAGGCCCTCGCGGAACTCGGTCACCTGCTGACCGTCGCGCAGCACGATGGCATCCTTGCCGACGAGGTCGATGCGGCTGATGTGGCTATCGAGATTGATGCGGATGCACGGCCAGTTGAGCCGCGCCGAGACCTGCTCGACATGGGTCGATTTGCCGGTGCCGTGATAGCCCGCGATCATGACGCGGCGGTTGTAGGCAAAGCCCGCCAGGATCGCGAGCGTGGTGTCGTGATCGAAGCGGTAGGCCCCGTCGATGTCGGGAACATTGTCCGAAGCGCGCGAAAACGCCGGCACCTGCATGTCGCTGTCGAGGCCGAAGGTTTGGCGCACCGACACGGTGATGTCGGGACGGTCGATCGTCTGGTCGTTGGCGGAACTCATGGATCCTCAGGATGGGAAGTAACTGGCTTTGAGCGTCGCGTAAGCCTGGTTGATGATTTTGAGCCGTTCCTCGGCTGCTTTGTCGCCGCCATTGGCGTCGGGGTGATGTTGTTTGACCAATTCCTTGTAGCGCCGCTTAAGCACGGCAAGGTTCAGGGGCAAAGCGAGGTCGAAAGTCGCAAGCGCTTTTTCCTGCGGCGTCAGCGGCCGCGACCGCGGCCTGGCGCCGACCGCTTCTTCATCGAAATCGAACAGGCCGAAATCCTTGACCCCGTTGCCGAAGCGCCAGGCGACGCGGTGGCCGAACTTCCAGCTCGGCCGGTGTCCGACCAAGTCCTTGCGCAGCTCGGCCTCGATCTGCGCCTCGTTCATGCCGGCATAATAGTTCCACGACGCGTTGTAGCTGCGCACGTGGTCGAGGCAGAACCAGTAATATTCGTTGAGCGTCTCGCGCGAGCGCGGCGCCCGGTACTCGCCGGCGCCGGCACAGCCGGGATGGTCGCACGCCCGCGCCAGCGGCGGCGGGGCGTCGTCGTCGAAGCCGAATCGGTTCGCATCGAACCGCATATTCAGCATTGATCGGGACATTGACACAGTATGGGATGCGCCTCCCGGCAAGACAAGCGTGGGCAGGCACGCGCCTCCCATCGTTTCCCGGCAATTGACAAGGGTTTGGGCGGCCCTCACGGTTTCTCCATGGCCACGATCGACCGGCTGCGTGCCCGCCTGACCGAGCGTTTCGCCCCTGTCCGGCTCGAGATCATCGACGAGTCGGCCCGCCATGCCGGCCATGCCGGCGCGCGTCCCGGCGGCGAAACCCATTTTCGCGTCACCATCGTCTCCGCCGCGTTCGCCGGCCAGAACCGGGTCGCGCGTCAGCGTGCGGTGTATGGCGTTCTGGCCGAGGAATTGGCCCATCAGGTCCATGCGTTAAGCCTTGCTGCCCTGACCCCCGAGGAAGTCGAGTTACAATCAGAAGATGAATAACTATTTTTATTTTAGTTTTTTGGTTGCATTTCTCCAATCTTTACCATATCGTCCGGTCATGTCGCTCGATTCATTCGACATCGCCAACAACGCGCTGCGGCGCCGTCACGCAGCGTCCCGGCGGCCCTCGACCCTGATCAACCGCAATGTCACCGTGGCCGGGCACCGGACCTCGGTACGCCTCGAGGCGGCAATGTGGGACGCGCTGCATCACGTCTGCGAACGCGAGCGCCGGTTGCTCAACGACCTTGTCACCGAGATCGCGCGCGACCAGGTCGAATCGAGTCTGACCGCGGCGATCCGCGTCTATGTCATGAGTTACTTCCGCGCTGCAGCATCACGCTCCGCGGCGTAGGTCGGATTCAGCGCGGCCGGTTTTCACCGATCTCGGGTGATGGCGGGGTGCCGCGCGCCGCGTCGAGAGTGTGCGCAAGGCTGCCGCTCGCAACACCGGTGAGGAATTGCACCACGGTCTGGCGCTTGCGGTCGGGGCCGGTCTTGGCCGCGATCAAATCGTGCAGCCGCGTCTTCTGCGCGTCGTTCAAGGTCAACAACGCCGGACTGTCGGCGGCAAGATTGAGGCTGCCGCGAAGCCAGTCGAGATCGCCCGGCGTCAGCGCATCGGCGGCGTCCGCGCCGGTGGCTACCGCCAGCGCCAGCAAAACCACAATCAAAGCGGCACGCGCCAAACGCGCCATATAAGGTCCATTCACCGCCAATCTGCCGCCATAATAACGCGAATGGCGGCGATCGGTTCTCACCTGACTAGGCGGCGCTCCGATAAATCCGCGCGAAATGGAGGATCCGCCCCCAGACGATGCCGGCGAGCAGCGCGCCGGTGGCGCTGAATTCGAGCGAAAGCGCTGTATCGCCGCGCAGTTCCGGCCAGCGGCCGTACGTGTAACCGATGGCGTAACGCAGGATCACGATCGCGATCACCACCAGGAGCGGCGCCGCGCTGCCCGGCACGCGCACCGCGCCGCGCTCGGGCACCGTCACCACATTTTTCGGCACGAGGTTCCAGCCGACGCCGATACCGATGGCGAAACTCACCGCGAACGCGGCGATCGGCAGCATCAGGTCGGCGCGGCTGGCGGCGAGATTATAGATCGCGAACACCAACAGCACTGCCGGCAGGATGAACATCTGACTGAGCGGCCGCTCGCGCGACCACAAATTACGCGCCCCGAGAAACAGCACCACGGCGATCAGCGGCCAGACAAAGATGGGCGTATGCGCGATGGCTTGGGTGATGGCGGTCATACGGTCGGTTGCTGCAGCGACATTGTGCGTCCTTCGACTACGCGCCCCGATGTCGTCGGGACTGCGCGCTCAGGACGAGGAGACATCCGTTATTGCACCCATTCGCCTCATCCCGGGCGCGGAGCGCCGCGTCAGCGGCGCGAGCAGTCGAGGGACGCACGAATTACTCACTCCCGGCGATCCAAACGCGCGGCCCACTCGTCATGCAGCAGCCCGAATAGCACATGGTCCTGCCAGCGCCCGTCGATGCAGAGATATTCCTTGGCGTAGCCTTCTTCGCGGAAACCGTTCTTGCCGAGCACCGCGCGGCTCGGGCCGTTATGCGGCAGGCATGCCGCCTCGACGCGATGGAGGCGCAGGCGGCCGAAGGCGAAGCCCAGCATCAGGCCGAGCGCCTCGGTCATGTAGCCCTGGCCGGCGTGGTGCGCGCCCATCCAGTAGCCCAGCGAGCCGGATTCGGCGACGCCGTGACGAATCTGGCTTAAGCCGATGCCGCCGAGGAGCGCGCCGTCATGGGTGCGATAGAGAAACAGATTGTAGCCGTTGCCGCCGCGCCATTCGTTGGCGTAGTGGAACAGGCGCTGACGGAATCCGGCACGGGTCAGCGCGTCGGGCGACCAAACCGGCTCCCACGGCGTCAGGAAGGCGCGCGACGCCTCGCGCAACCGCGCCCATTCCTCGTAATCCTCGCGCACCGGCGGGCGTAGCGTGACGCGCCGGCCCACGAGCCGGGTCGCTGGCGGTTCGGCGCCGGCAAAAAGACGCGGCAGGCGGAGCAGGTTGGAACTCACCGGCGCGATCCCGTCACCTCAGATTTCGAGCCGTTCCGCGACGCGCGCGTAGGGTTCGAGCGAGCCGACCGGTCCGAGAGCCGCGATAGTCGGCTTTGCCGACAGAATACGATGCGCGACGCGCTTCACGCCATCCTGGTCGATGGCGTCGATCTTGCGCACCAGGTCGGCCGGGTCGAACGGCGTGCCGAACACCAGCATGTGCCCGGCCTGCTGCTCGACGCGCGTCATCGGGCTTTCCAGCGACATCAAGAGGCCGGCTTTGAGCTGTGCCCGCGCGCGCTCGAATTCGTCCTTGCCGAACCCGTCGCCAAGGCGGCGGATTTCGTTGACCAGCACCGGAATCAATTCCGGCAGCGCGTCGGCGCCGGTGCCGGCATAGATGCCGAACACGCCGCCGTCGCTGAACGGCGAGGCGAAGGAATAGACCGAGTAGACCAAGCCGCGCTTTTCGCGCACTTCCTGGAACAGGCGCGACGACATGCCGCCGCCGAGCGCGGTGGATACCAGCGACGCGGCGTAGAGATCGGGATCGCCCGAGCTGAACCCGGGAAAGCCGATCAGGAGATGCGCCTGTTCGAGATCGCGCTCCTCGCGAAAATCGCCGCCGACATAGCGCGCCGGTTCGCTGGCCGCGCCGTTGCGCATCGGCATGTCGGTGAACACGCGCTCGGCCAGCCGCATCAGTTCCTCATGCTCGATCTTGCCGACGCCGATCAGCAGCATACGCGAGGTGGCGTAATGGTCCCGCATGTAGTTCGCGACCGTGTCGCGATCCATGCGGCGGATGATGTCGGCGCGGCCCAGCACCGGCTGGCCGACCATCTGGCCGGGAAAGGCGGTTTCCTGAAAATGATCGAACACGATGTCGTCGGGCGTGTCGTTGGCCTGGCCGATCTCTTGCAGGATCACGCCGCGCTCGCGCTCCAGCTCGGCGGGATCGAAGATCGAGCGCTGCAAAATATCGGCGAGCAAATCCATCGCCAGCGCCGTGTCTTCCTTCAGCACCTTGGCGTGATAGGCGGTGTGCTCGCGAGAGGTGTAGGCATTGAGGTGGCCGCCGACATCCTCGATCTCGGACGCGATGGCGAGCGCCGAGCGCCGCTCGGTGCCCTTGAACGCCATGTGCTCCAGCATGTGCGACACGCCGTTGATGGCGATCGGCTCGTGCCGCGTGCCGATCGAGACATAGACGCCGAGCGACACGGTCTCGACGCTGTTCATCGTGTCCGTGACGACGCGCATGCCGTTCGAGAGGACGGAGAGGCGCACGCTCATGCCGCCGCCTCACGCATCGGGCGGGCATGACCTGCGATGTAATCCTCGACGTCCTTGAGCTTGTTCGGCACGCGCACCAGGCGCTCGGGCCGCGTCATCGCGGCGGCGAGGCGCGGCGGCGGCTCGGGGCGGCGCCCGATGGCGCGCTCGATCGCGTCGGGGAATTTCGCCGGATGCGCCGTCGCCAGCGACACCATCGGCGCGGCGTCGCCCTTGGCGAGATGGGCACGGGCCGCCGCGACCCCGACCGCGCTGTGCGGGTCGAGCATGACGCCGCGCTCGCGCCAGGTGCGTTCGATCTCCGCGAGGGTCGCGTCGTCGTCGAAAGAATAGGCGCTGAATAATTGCCGCGCCTCGGCGAGTTCCGCGTCGGTCGCGGGCAAAGTGCCGGCGCCGCGGAATCGCGTCATCGCCTCCGCCACGGACTTGCCGTCGCGGCGACGCAGATCGAAAAACAGGCGTTCGAAATTGCTCGACACTTGAATATCCATGCTCGGCGACAGCGACGGCTCGACCGTGCGCAGACTCATGCCCTGCCCGCCGAAAAAGCGCGCGAGTATGTCGTTACGATTGGTTGCAATAACAAGATCGCCGATCGGCAATCCCATCTGCCGCGCGACATGGGCGGCATAGACATTGCCGAAATTGCCGGTCGGCACCGCAAAGCTGATTTTCTTGTCGGGCGCACCCAGCATCAGCGCGGCATAGGCGTAGTACACGGTCTGCGCCACGATGCGCGCCCAATTGATCGAGTTCACTGCCGACAGATTGTGCGCCGCGCGGAACGGCGCGTCGGCGAACATCGCCTTCACCAAATCCTGGCAATCGTCGAAGCTGCCTTGCACCGCCAGCGCATGGACATTGGCCGACGGCACGGTGGTCATCTGCCGCCGCTGCACCTCGGAAATCCGCCCGTCGGGATAGAGCATGAAAATGTCGGCCGTGGCGCGGTCCCGCGTCGCCTCAATCGCCGCCGAGCCGGTGTCGCCCGAGGTCGCGCCGATAATGGTGACCCGGCCGCCGCGCTGCGCCAGCGCCTCGTCGAACAGCCGCCCGACCAGTTGCAGCGCGTAATCCTTGAAAGCCAGGGTCGGGCCGTGGAACAGCTCGAGGAGCCACAACCCCGAGGCGAGTTCCCTGAGCGTCGCCACGCGGGGGTCGTCGAAACCAGCATAGGCATCGGCAACGATCTCGCGCAGCCGGGCCGGCGGCACGAAGTCCCCGAGGAACGGCGCTACAAGACGCACCGCGACTTCTTCGTAGGGTCGGCCGCGCAGCCCGCGCCACTCCGCTGGGCTTAGGCTAGGCCATTGATTCGGCACATAAAGTCCGCCATCCGGGGCGAGCCCGCGCAACAGCACATCGGCGAACTCGACACGTTCGGGCCGGGGCCTGGCATCGCGAGTGCTGACGTATTGCACGGGCAAATCCTTGGGAGGGACGAGGGTTCACCCTATCGCCAGCCTGCCCATGCCGCAACAGGGGCGCGGGAACCGTTAAGCCTTCAGCTTGTAGCCCCGCGCGAACAGAATATGGGTAAGGGCGAGCAAAACGACATTGATGCCGACCATGACCGCGATCCCGAGTGTCAGCGAGCCGTCGGCATGGCCGATGAAGCCGGCGCGGAACCCGTCGATCATGTAGAAAAACGGATTGAAATTAGCGACGAAGTGGAACGCTTCCGGCAGCCGGTCGATCGAATAGAAGGTGCCGGACAGGAACGACAGCGGCATCACCAGGAAATTGGTCACGGCGGCGATGTGATCGAACTTCTCGGCCCACAGCGCCGCGAGAATTCCGAGCACCGACAAGAGCAGCGACGCGGCGACGGCATGGAACAGCACGAGGCCCCAGTTCGAGACGCTGACATGGACCACGAGAATCATGGTGGCGCCCACCGCGGCGCCGACCATCAGGCCGCGCGTCACGCCGCCCAGCGCGAAGCCCCATACCAGCTCGGCCGGCGCCAGCGGCGGCATCAGAATATCGCTGATGCTGCCTTGGATCTTGGCGATCATCAGCGACGAGGTGGTGTTGGCGAACGCGTTCTGGATCATGGCCATCATAATCAGGCCGGGCGCCAGGAACTGGGCGAACGGCACGCCGTCGACGTCGCCGCGCTGACTGGCGAAAGCGAGCAGGAAAATCGCCAGGAACAGCAGCGTCGTCACCACCGGCGCGATGATGGTCTGCATCGACACTTTGAGGAAGCGATGCACCTCGCGGAAATAAAGCGTCCACAGGCCGAGCCAGTTGACCGCGCCGAACTGGCGCACGCGCAGGCCCGATTCTTCGCGCGCCGCGTCGGCGAGCCGGTTGGATTTGTCGATGAGGAGCGGAGCCTCGGTCATGGGGGGCGGACTGTATGGCGCGTCCCGAAGGGGGACAAGCGCGTGCTAGGATGGGTGCCATGATATTTTCTGGCCTCAGTCGCCGGCGCTCGCGTCCGCTCGCTCGGCTCCGCGCCTATCGGCGCGCGCTCGCACTTGCTCGCGGGGGCGTATCCCGATGACGGGGCATCGGGTTACGCCCCTGACGATGGCGGGCCTCGAAAAGGCCGCCGCGTTCTATCTCGAGCGCTATGCCAGTTCGCGCGAGAATCTGCGCCGGGTGTTGATGCGCCGGGTGGCAAGGGCGGCGCGCGACGACGACACGGTAGCCGGGGAGGGCCGCGCCCTGGTCGAGGCGCTGGTCGCGCGCTACGTCGCCGCCGGCCTGCTCGACGACCGGCGTTATGCCGAGGCGCGGGCGGCGGGCCTTGCGCGCGGCGGCGCCTCGCGGTTCCAAATTCGCGGCAAGCTGATGCAAAAGGGCGTGCCGCGCGAGGACATCGACCGCGCCATCGAGACGCTCGACGAACGCGGCGAGGGTTCCGAAATCAAGGCCGCCGCCGCGCTGATCAGGCGCAAGCGGCTCGGGCCTTACCGCAAGACGGGCGAGCGCGCGGAACATCGGCAAAAGGATCTGGCGGCGGTGGCGCGCGCCGGCTTCTCGCTCGACCTCGCGCGCCGACTATTGCGCGTACCCGATATCGCTTCCCTCGAAAAAATGGCCGGCGAGGAACCCGAGGACTAACCACGTTCGCGAGGCGCGCGGAACGGCGTGACCTGCGGCTGATCGGCGCGCCGGTCAGAGCGCGGTTCCTGCACGACCAGATTTTGTGTCGGCACCGCGAGCACAATGCCCTCCGCCGCGAAACGCTGCGCCACGCGGCGGTTGAATTCGCGCTGCACGGGCCAGCGGCCGCCGTCGGTGCACACAATCTGGCCGACGAGCGTGACGGAAGAGCCGTCGACTTTGTCGACACCCCAATATTGCAGCTCGCTCAGCATCACGAATTTGTATTGGGGCTCCTTGCGCATGTCGGCGGCGATCTCGCCGAGAAGGCGCTCCGCGCGGTCGATGTCCTGGCCGAGCGCGACCGTGACGCCGATCGCGGCGTTGCCGATGCCGCGATTGGTGTTGACCACGGCGGCGACCGCGCTGAACGGTACGGTATGCAGCGCGCCGCTGCCGTCGCGCAGCGTCATCGAACGGATGGAAAGCTCCTCGACCCGGCCGGCATGGCCGCCGCCGACATCGACCCAGTCTCCGACGGTGACCGTGTTCTCCACCAGGATGAACAGGCCGTTGATGATGTCGCGGACCAGCTGTTGCGAGCCGAGCCCGATCGCGATGCCGATGATGCCGGCGCCGGCAAGCAGCGGCGCGATGTCGACGCCGAGCTGCGACAGCACGATGAACGACACCATCGTGACGATCGCGATCAACACCGTGGTGCGGGCGAGCGGCAGCAGCGTGCGCATCCGCGCGCCGACTTGGGCGTGGCGCACGACGTTGCCGCCGGCGAGCGTGCGCTCGACCGCGGCGTTGATCAGTTCCCAGATCGCGATCGCGATCACCACGACGACGCCGATCGAGAGGAGGCCGCCGAACACGCGCCGCACCGATTGCAACTCGAACCACCCGATGGCGTCGCTGCCCCACGCCTGGAGCAGCAGCACGATGGCGAGGATATAGATCAACGCAGAGACGGCGAAGATCAGCGCCGGGAGATAACGGTTGGCGCGCGCCTGAAGGCCGGGATAGCGAAAACGCATCTCGGCGGTCAGCTCGAAGCCGCGCCGGTTGAGGTGATGGACGAAGCGCGTCGCGAGACCGGCGCCGATCAGCACCGCGATGCTGGCGAGGGTTGCGCGCAGCACGAAGCCGACGCCGCCGTGAAGATCGACCAGGTAAGAGCCGAAACTGCCGAGAATGTAGACGATGGCGAGAATGTGCCAGGTGTCGGCCAGTGCCAGGCGGATCGCGCGGAACACGCCGCCTGGACGCGCCTCGTCGGGCGATCCGCGCAGGAATTCCGCGACCGCGTGCTGGTTCTGCAATACGAATACGACGGCGAGGCCCGCCAACGCGACGGTGGCAAGGCGCAGGATCAAATCGTGGACCGAGAGCGGCGCGTCGAGCGCGCGCACGATCGCCGCGGCGGCGAATCCGTACACCGCCCACAGCACGAAACGCCGGACCCAGATGTAAAGATAAGAGCGAGATTCCTCGCCGAGCCGGAGGAAATAGGGGCGCGCCGGCGACAACAGCGCGGTCCACGCCACGGCCAATAGCGCCTGGGCGTCGAAGATTGCCCCGATCGCGGCGGCGCCGGCGCGCTGCGCCGGCAAGGCGGGATGCAGGATCGCCAGCACCAGGGTTGCCACCGCGGCGAAGGCGGCGATCGGGATCAGCGTCAGCACCAGCGTGGTGACGAGCAGCGCGAGCCACGTCGGCAGCCGCTCGGCGTTCCGCCGCCCGAGACGCGCGCGCACCGGACGCAACAACCGGCCGAGCAGATACCAGACGGCGGCGCCTGCGGCGAACGCGACGGCGAGCCGCGCCAGCGCCCCGATCCAGGCCGCGCGCGCCTCGGGCGATCCGACCTGTGCCGCGATCCAGTGGGTGCCGTGCGGCGCGGCGCGCGCGATGCCGACAATGTCGATCAATTCCTGGCCGATGGTCCGGAAATGCGCAGCGAGTCCCTCGACGATGCCCTGGGCGCCGGTCTCGACGCCGGCGGGTTGCGCGGCGGCCGTCGCCGTCTGTGCCGCGATCAGTGTCCGTAGCTGGTTGATCAGCGCGGCGCGTTGCTTGTCGTCTTGCAGCGTGTTGACGAGGTTCTGGAGATCGGCCGTCGTGCCGGCTTGGTCGGCGGGCTTTGCCGTCTGCGCCGCGGCGGCCGTCAGCGCCGCCGCCGCGTTGGGCGCCGACGCGGCCGACTGGCCCCAGACTGGCCCGGTCAGGGCGAACGCCACCATCGCGGCGAGGGCTAGGGCTCGCATCAATGCGAAATGGTGCCTGGTTCCGGGCCGGACAAGCTTAAAAAATCTCAGATCCGCGCCAGCGCTTTGAGGGCCGCGCCCAGCAATCCGATACCGGAAACCGCCAGGATGCCGCCCGAAATGCGGTTGAGCCAGGCGAGGTGAAAACTGCCGGCAAGACGCTGGAGCCAGAACAGGCCGAAGCTCAGGGCGAGCCACCATAGCAGCGAGCCGGCAAAGACGCCGATCACTAAAGCGGCGAGGGTGAACATGCCGGCGCTTTCCGATGCGCCGAGCTTGGCGAAGATCGCGGCGAAGGCGAGGATGGTGATCGGGTTGGTGATGGTCAGGCCGAAGGTCGAGAAATAAGCGCGGACATGACGCTCGCCCGACAGCGGCACGGTCTCGCGCTCGGTCGGCGGCACGATCAGCGTGCGTACGCCGATGAACAACAGGAAAACGCCGCCCGCCGCGCCGAACCAGTCCTGATACGACAAGAGCCAGTCGCGCAGGAACGTCAGACCGGCGGCGGCGATGATGCCGAAAATCATGTCGGCGGTGGCGGCGCCCATGCCGGAGATGAAACCGTAGGTCGGGCCTTCGAACACGGTGCGCCGCACGCATAGCACGCCGACGGGTCCGACCGGCAAAGCGATCACGACACCGATGGCGACGCCCTTCAGGAGCGCTATCAGCAGCAGAGCCGCCGGCAAAAACGGCATGGCGGCAGTCTCGGGGAAGCAACTTCAGGGTGCAACCGGATTCGGCTCCGGAGTCGGGGTGGGGGAATTGACATCCGAGGGGCAATCCCCGATTTGATTCCCGACATCCCCTCGGAGAACGGTCATGGCCGACGCTGCCAAGGCGTTTGAGTTTTCCTTCACCGGCATCGACGGCTCGCCCATGCCCCTGGCGCGGTTCAAGGGCGGCCCGGTGCTGGTGGTGAACACGGCGTCGCAATGCGGCTTCACTCCGCAATATCGCGAACTGCAATCGCTGTGGGAAAAATATCGCGGCAGCGGCCTCACCGTGATCGCCGTGCCGTCCAACGATTTCGGCCATCAGGAGCCGGGCAGCAACGAAGAAATCAAACAGTTCTGCGAAAAGAACTATCGCGTCGATTTTCCACTCGCCGCGAAAGAGAAAGTCAGCGGCGGCGACGCCCATCCGTTCTATCAATGGGCGGCGAACGAAGTCGGCGAAGGCGCGGCGCCGAGCTGGAACTTCCACAAATATCTGATCGGCCCCTACGGCGAACTCGCCGGCGCCTACCCGTCGCAGGTCAAGCCGCTCGACCGCGCCATCACCGACGACATCGAGCGCCTGCTCGCGACCTCGAAGCCGTAACGTATCCCGGTAAAAAAATGATCGTCACCCCTGCGAAAGCAGGGGGCGGGACGCCTGCCGGGTGGCAGGTTCGGCGGCGACCACGCGCAGCGGGTCGGCGCGGCATAAGATTCGTGCGGCTCGTGGACTCGCCTGATGGATTCCCGCTTTCGCGGGAATGACGTGTCATCGTTCTTAGGCCGTTAGCAAGCTAGCGCAATATTTCGACCAGCAGCACCCACGCGCCGATCAAGCCGGCGACGATGGCGGCGATGGTGGCGCCCGCCACCCAGTACAGTCCGCCGCCGTCGCCCGACATCAGCGAGATGCCGGCAATGACGAGCGGCAGCGACGCCAGCAAGCCGAGGAAGACGCGGAACATATGTTGCATGCGCGTCGCGCCGCCCGCGTTGGCGGCGCCGACGGCGCTGCGCATCAAGGCCAGCGTCAACAGCACGCCATAGACGACGAGTTCGATGCCGAGCGCGTTCTCGCCCTGATCGGGAATCAGCGCCAGCAAACCGACGATCAACAGCGACGTCAGCAACAGCAGCGCCTCGACCGCGCGGCCCTGCACCGCCTTGGCCGCGAGCAGGCGATGCAAATTGATCGAGATCGCGACGAAGACCAGACCCGCGAGCGCCGCGCCGGCCGCCGCCTGCGCGCCGAAGAAATCGTGCCACGTATCGATATTGAAACCAGACATGAAACACGCCCCCGATTGAAACTCCCATCATTATTACAACGAATTAAGTTGCTCTCATCTCCTCATTCGCTTGATTCGGGTCGCAAGCCCGGATTATATCGCGGTTCCCTTGGAGGGGCCGAACCGCGCGGGTCCGGCCGATAAGCAAATAACAAGGATCGTTCGTTTCGGATGGAAGCCAAAATCGAGGTTCAGCACCTGACCAAGCGGTTCGGCCCGGTGACGGCGGTTGACGACGTCACGTTTTCGGTCGGGCGCGGCGAGGTGCTGGGATTTTTGGGCCCGAACGGCGCCGGCAAGTCCACCACGATGAAAATGATCACCGGGTTTCTCGCGCCGACACGCGGCACGGCATCGATCTGCGGCCTCGATATCATCGCGCGACCGATCGAGGCGAAGCGGCATATCGGCTACCTGCCGGAAGGCGCGCCGGCCTATCCCGATATGACGCCGTCGGGTTTTCTTTCGTTCGTCGCGCGCATCCGCGGTTTCGACGGCGCCGAGGCGAAGAAGCGCATCGGCCTCGCGGTCGAGCGCACGACGCTCGGCACCGTGCTCGACCAGCCGATCGAGACCTTGTCCAAGGGCTTCAAGCGCCGCGTCGGCCTGGCGCAGGCGCTGCTCCACGATCCCGAAGTGCTGATCCTCGACGAGCCGACCGACGGGCTCGACCCCAACCAGAAGCACGAGGTGCGCAACCTCATCGGCGTACTGGCGCCGGAAAAGGCGATCGTGATCTCGACGCATATTCTCGAAGAGGTCGACGCGGTGTGCAGCCGGGCCATCGTCATCGCCGGCGGCAAGGTGTTGATCGACGATACTCCCGGCAAGTTCGCGGCGCGCTCACGCCATCACAATTCGGTGCGGCTGATGCTCGCCGATCCCGCCATCGACGCGCGCACCGCGCTGTTGCGCCTCCCCGGCGTCGCCTCGGTCGAGACCGTCGAGGACGGCGAGGGCAAGGCGCTGCTGGTGGTGCCGCAGGAAGGCCGCTCGATCATCGCCGAAGTCACCGATCTCGTGCGCACCGCCGGCTGGCCAGTGGCGGCGCTGCGCGTCGAGCGCGGCAAGCTCGACGACGTGTTTCGCGACATCACCATGAAGGCGGCATAGCACCTCTCTCCGATCATGCGCAGCACGCTCATCATTTTCCGCCGCGAGCTCGCGAGCTATTTCGCGACCCCGCTGGCGTACATCTTCATCGTCATCTTCCTGGTGATGGCGGGCACGTTCGCGTTCTTCATCGGCAATTTCTTCGGCCGCGGCCAGGCCGATCTGCAGCCCTTCTTCCAGTTCCATCCCTGGCTCTATCTCGTGCTGATCCCGGCGCTGTCGATGCGGCTCTGGGCCGAGGAGCGCAAGAGCGGCACCATCGAGCTGTTCCTGACCCTGCCGATCTCGATGACCGAGGCGGTGCTGGGCAAATTCCTTGCCGCCTGGGCGTTCGCCGGCATCGCGCTGATCCTGACCTTCCCGTTCTGGATCACTGTCAACATCCTCGGCTCGCCCGACAACGGCGTGATTGTGGCGAGCTATATCGGCAGCTTCCTGATGGCGGGCGCCTATCTCGCCATCGGCGGCGCGCTTTCGGCGCTGACCAAGTCGCAGATCATCGCCTTCGTGGTGACGGCGGCGGTGTGCTTCTTTTTCACCGTCTCCGGCTCGTCGATCGTCCTGAGCTTCCTCAACGGCTGGGCGCCCGCCGGCCTCATGGCGAATCTCGCCTTCTTCAGCTTCCTGACGCATTTCAACGCCATCATCCGTGGCGTCATCGATCTGCGCGATCTGGTGTTTTTCATCTCGGTGATGGCGCTGTGCCTGTTCGCCAACGCCATCCTGGTCGATCTGAAGAAGGCGGACTGAGGGATGGACGGTTCCTTCCTATCCCGTCGCGCCGCCGCCTGGTGGGCGCTGGCCGCCGCGATCGTGCTGTTCCTGGCGGTCAACGTGATCGCCGAGCAGGCGCTGCGCGGCTCGCGCGTCGACTTGACCGAGAACGGCCTCTACACGCTGTCGCAAGGCACGCGGCGCGTCCTCGCCAAGATCGAGGAGCCAATCACGTTGCGGTTCTATTACTCGCCGCAGCTCGGCGCCGCCGCGCCGCCTTACGGCATCTATGCCGAGCGCGTGCGCGAGACGTTGCAGCAATACGCCGCGCTGGCGCACGGCAAGATCAAGTACGAGGAAATCGATCCGCAGCCTTTCTCGTCGGCCGAGGATCGCGCGGTCGCGTTCGGGCTTCAGGGCGTCGCGCTGGCGCAGGGCGGCGACCAGGTCTATTTCGGCCTCGCCGCGACCAACGCCACCGACGACCAGCAGACCATCCAATTCTTCCAACCCGAGCGCGAGCGCTTCCTCGAATACGACCTGACCAAGCTGGTCTATAGCCTCGCCTTCCCGAAAAAGACCGTAGTGGGGCTGCTGTCGAACCTGCCGCTGCAAGGCGATTTCGAGGCAGCGATGCGCGGCGCGCCGCTGACGCCGTACGCGATCTACGAGCAAATGAAACAGCTCTACGACATCCGGGACGTCCAGGCCGACGCACCGATCGCGACGGACATCGACGTGCTGATGCTGGTTCATCCGCAAAACCTGTCTCAGAAGACGCTTTACGCCATCGACCAGTATGTGATGAAGGGCGGCAAGGTGCTGGCGTTCGTCGATCCTTATTCCGAGGCGCAGGCGCAGAAAGCGCGGCAGCAGGCGTTCGACGCCAATGCCGAGGCGAGCGATCTCGAACCCCTGTTCAAGGCCTGGGGCTTCGAGATGCTGCCGGGCAAGGTCGCCGCGGACCGCACCGACGCGCGCCGCGTCAATGTCGGCACCTCCACCAGCCCCCATTCCGCCGATTATCTCGCCTGGCTCCAGCTCGACGACCACAACGTCAATCACGACAGCCCGATCACCGCCGACCTGGCGCAGCTCAACATCGCCACGGCCGGCGTGCTCGAACCGCTCAAGGGCGCCAAGACCAAATTCACGCCGCTGGTCTTCACCACCGAGCAAAGCCAGATCGTCGGCGTCGACAAGGTCGCGGGCTTTCCGCAGATCGACGTGCTGCTCAACGAGTTCAAGGCGTCGGGCAAGAAGCTCGCCATCGCCGCGCGCATCACCGGCCCGGCCGACACTGCTTTCCCCAAGGGGCCGCCGTCGCCGCCGCCGTCGAAGGACAAGAATGCCAAGCCCGAACCGGCCGCGAGCACGCCGGCGCAGATCAAGACGGCGCAAAAACCGATCAATGTCGTCGCGATCGCCGACACCGATCTTTTGTCCGACCGGTTCTGGGTGGATGTGCAGAATTTCGTCGGCCAGCACATCGCGATCCCCAACGCCAATAACGGCGATCTCGTCACCAACGCGATCGACGTGCTGTCGGGCGGCGACGAGCTGATCGGGCTGCGCACGCGCGGCACCGCGGTGCGGCCCTTCACCCTGGTGCAGAATATCCAGCGCGCCGCCGACGAGCGCTATCAAGACACCGAAAAAGGCCTCGAGAAGCAGCTCAAGGAAACCCAGAACAAGATTCGCAGCCTGTCGGGCCGCGATCCGCAGGCGCAAGGCGCCGACGTCAGCGCCAACGCACTCGAACAGGCGCAGACGCTGGAGAATTTCCGCACCCAGTTGCTGAAGGTGCGGCGCCAATTGCGCGAGGTGCAGCTCGCGCTGCGCCAGGACATCGACCAGTTGCGCAATGAGATCGAGGTCGCGGATATCGCCGCGATTCCCATTCTGGTCGCGCTGATCGCCATCGTGCTCGGCTTCGTTCGCATGAGCCGGCGCCGCCGCCGCGCGCAGGCCGGTTAGGAGACGAGACATGCGGCCTTCGTCCCTTTATGCCCTGTTCGCGGTCACCGTCGTTGCGGTGGTGGTCGCGGTGCTGGTCTCGCTCGGCGGCGGCTCCGCCGAAACCGATCCGCGCGTTCGTCAGCCGGTGCTGCCGAACCTGACGCAGCGTTTGGCCGACGTCGCGCGCGTCACCGACATCAAGGGCGACACCAAGACCACGCTGGTGCGGCGCGACGGCGTGTGGCGCGTCGAGGAGAAATACGACTATCCCGCCGACGCCGGCAAAATGAAGACGACGCTGTTCGGCCTGGCGGCGGTGAAATACGCCGAGCCGAAGACCGCCAAGCCCGATCTCTATTCGCGGCTCGACGTCGAGGATCCCGGCAAGAAGGGCACCGATTCGGCGCTCGTCACGTTGAGCGATTCCACCGGCAAGCTGATGGCCGAGATGATTTTCGGCAAGCGCCGTTACGATATTTTCGGCGGCGGCAATGACGGCATCTATGTGCGCAAGCCCGGCGAGGCGCAATCCTGGCTCGCCAACGGCTCGCTGACCCTGCCCAACGGCACGCTCGACTGGATCGACCGGCGCATTTCGATGATCAAGGCCGACACCATCGCATCGGCCAAGTTCATCTCGCCCGACGGCGCGACCGTCGCGATCAGCCGCGCCAAGAAGGGCGACAAACTCGCCCTGGCCGGCGGCGTGCCCAAGGGCCAGAAACTCAAGAGCGACGGCGCGCTCGACGATCTCGCGCGCGGCCTCGATTATTTCAGCCTCGACGACGTCATGCCCGCGACGTCGGTGCCGTTCCCCGACAAAGGGGTCAGCCAGGCGATCTACACCACGCTCGACGGCATGATTGTCACGATTTACATGATCGAGCGCGACGAGCTCACCAAGGACGACAGCGGCAAGGACGTCACCAAGAAAAAATACTGGGTGAAGCTGATCGCGACCGGCGCCGGCAAGGGCGCCAAGGATGCGGCCGAATTCAACAAGCGCGTCGCGGCCTGGGCCTACGCCGTGCCGGACTACAAGGCCAACGCGTTCAAGACACGCCTTTCCGATCTCACCGAGCCGGAAAAAAGCTCGTAGCCGCAGACGGGCGCCGCTTCACGTCGCATGACAGATTTGTCATGGTGCGATGCCCGACGAGACGGAAAACAATGGCGGAATACGATTACATCGTGGTCGGTGCCGGCTCGGCCGGCTGTCTTCTGGCGAACCGACTGTCGGCCGATCCCCGTAACCGGGTGCTGCTGGTCGAGGCCGGCGGCAACGACGATTGGCGCTGGTTCCGCATTCCGGTCGGCTTCCGTTACGCGATCGGCAATCCGCGCGCCGATTGGCGTTTCAAAACCGAACCGGAGCCAGGCCTCGACAATCGGGTCATCGACGTGCCGCGCGGCAAGGTGATCGGCGGGTCATCCGCGATCAACGGCATGATTTATTGGCGCGGCGTTGCCGCCGATTACGATCATTGGCGCCAGCTCGGGCTTGCCGGCTGGGGCTGGGACGACGTGCTGCCGATGTTCAAGGCGCATGAGGATTTTTTTCGCGGCGCCGACACGCATCACGGCGCGGGCGGCGAGCTGCGCGTCGAACCGCCGCGCGCCAACTGGCATGTGCTCGATGTCGCGCGCCGCGCCGCGATGGAATACGGCCTGCCCGCGACCGACGATTTCAACACGGGCGACATGACCGGCGTGGGCGAGTTTCACGCGACGCAGAAAAACGGCGAGCGCTGGTCAAGCGCCACGGCATTCCTGAAGCCGGTGCTGAACCGGTCCAATCTGCGCCTGCTGACGGACGTGCTGGTCGAGCGCGTCACGTTCGACGACAAGCGCGCCGCCGGCATCGCCTATCGCCGCGACGGCAAGGCAGAAACCGCGACGGCACGCCGCGAAGTGATTCTCGCCGCCGGCGCGATCGGATCGCCGCATCTCCTGTTGCTGTCGGGCGTCGGTCCGGCGGCGCAGCTACAGCGGCACGGCGTCGGCGTGGTGCTCGACCGCGCCGGCGTCGGGCAGAATCTGCACGACCATTTGCAACTGCGGCTGAAATATCGCTTCGACGGACTCGACACGCTCAATCAGCAATATCGCTCGCTGTGGCGGCGCGCCTGGATCGGCATCGACTATGCGCTGCGGCGGCGCGGGCCGCTGACCATGACGGCCTCGACGGTCGGCGCGGCGGCGAAATCCGATCCGAGCCAGGAATGGCCCAATCTCTGTTTCATCATCCTGCCGTTTTCCTATACCGCCGGCTCGGTGGCGCGCAGCTTCGATCCCTATTCGGCGCTGACGGTGTGCGTCTATGACGGGCGGCCGACCAGCCGCGGCGAGCTGACCCTGACCAGCGCCGATCCGGCCGCGCATCCGGCGCAGCGCTACAATTATCTCACCACCGAACGCGACCGCCGCGTCGCGGCCGACGCGGTGCGGATCACGCGCCGCATGCTGGCTCAGCCCGCCTTCGCGCCCTACCGGCCCGAGGAAATGTCGCCAGGCCCCGCCGTCGCCGACCATGACGAGGCGGCTCTCGAAGCCTTCGCGCGGCGCGATGGCACTACCGTGTTCCATCCGGTCGGCACCGCCAAAATGGGCCTACCGTCCGATCCGCTGGCGGTAGTCGATGCGCGATTGAAAATGATCGGGCTCGACGGATTGCGTGTCGCCGACGCGTCCGTGATGCCGGCGATCACCTCGGGCAACACCAACGCGCCGACCATGATGATCGCGGAAAAAGCCGCCGCGATGATTCTCGCCGACGCAAGAACCTGAACTTTCTTGTCTGTCGTGGCCTATTTTGAGCGGGCATCTCCGTTAGAAGTCCCATCAAATAGCCGTGAACTTAGGACTGAAGTAAGCCGTGATTTCGTTCACGAACTTACCCTTAGCGCGTGTATTGTTGCCAAAAAATTAAGACTCGCCGAGACCGGCCTATCGGCCCTAATCTTAGTGCATCGTCAGCAACGGCATTTGGTCCCGAGCGCTGACGGCTGAGAGAGACGACAGCTCCCGCTCAACAGGAGTGAGGCGCCATGCACGACACCAAACTATTTCGCGAGAATGCGGAACGCTGCGAACAGCTTGCCCGCGAAGAATCGCTCGATAGCGGCATTCGGAAGTTGTATCTCGACGTCGCCGTACGCTGGCGGCTGCTTGCCGATGACATCGATGCGGACATGGAACAAAAACAGAGTCACCAAACCGAGCTAAAGGTCGGCT
>JANWJX010000028.1 GCA_025451725.1 Allostellaceae bacterium | reverse complement strand
GTATAAAGCGGTAAAATGTCAACCGCACAAAACGTATGGACGTTCGCTGCGTCGGCTGTACACTAATTCCATGGCAGGGGAAGTCTCAGCAGTCTCGCGCCGGCTCAAGGAAATCCGCCGCCGCGCCGGCCTCTCGATCCGCGAAGTGGCCGAGGCGCTCGGCATGGAGCATGGCAGCTCCTACCAGCATTACGAGGATCGCTACCGCAAGCCGCTCCTGCCGCTGGATTTCACCCAGAAACTGGTGCCGATTTTCCAGAAAGCCGGCGCCGATCCGGCCGATCTCTACGCCCTTGCCGGCGTCGACGCGACGGGCAGCCATCTGCTCGGCGCCGGGGATGACGAGGCCGCCGCGCGCTCCATTCGCATCGAGGAACTCGATGTTCGCGCGGGCGCCGGCGCGGGCCTCACGGTCGAGGCCGGCACGGTGGTCGATGCCTGGCAGATTCCAACCGCGATCGTGCGCGCCTATTCGACCGCGCCCGCCGCCGATTTGCGCATCATCACCGTAATGGGCGACAGCATGGAGCCGGCGCTCCAGCCAGGCCAGCGCATCCTGGTCGATACCGGCGACAAGAAACCCAGTCCGCCCGGGATTTTCGTGGTGTGGGACGGGCTCGGCCTGGTCGTCAAAAGAGTGCAAATGATTCCGCATTCGGACCCCGCCCGGGTCAAAATCACCTCCGACAATCCCAAGTATGATGCCTACGAACGCACCCTCGACGAGGCCTATATCCAGGGCCGCGTCCTCGGCCAGTGGCGCTGGCTTTAGGTTATTTACGCATTCGTACGCTAATACCGTTGAAATAGCGTAAGAGACCTCCCACCTTCATTCGGGCAATCGGATGGAGGGGGCATTGGCACAGGGAAATGATGTTCTGACGGCGCTCGCCGAGTTGGAGCGCTTCTATGACGGGCCGATCCCCGAATCGCTCCGTAACGGCGCGCAATACGACAATTTCAGTCGCCATTTGCTGATCGAGGCGCGTGCTCAGACCGATCTCTTCGCGGCGTTGATCCGCGATCAGATCGAGGCGATCCGCCGCGCGCGCCGCGACGGTCCTATCCCGTCGATGCTCCTGTCCGACCTCGCGCTTTACCGCCGTCAGGAAATGCTCTGGCGGCGCGAAGCGCAACGGCTCGAAACGATTCTCGTCACGCTGTCGGCAGACGATGCTCCTTGAACATTTCGCGCAGCCGCGTCTTCAGGATCTTGCCGGTGCCGCCATGCGGCAGTTCCGGCACGAACACGACTTCGTCGGGCAATTGCCATTTCGCGAGCTTGTCAGAAAGGAAATTGAGCAGCTCGGCGGGTTGAGGCTCGCGTCCCGGCTTTTTCACCACGATCAACAGCGGCCGCTCGTCCCATTTGGGATGCGGCAGGCCGATTACCGCCGCCTCGGCAACGTCGGGATGGGCCATCATCGCGTTCTCGACATCGATCGAACTGATCCATTCGCCGCCCGACTTGATCACGTCCTTGCTGCGGTCGACGATCTGCACATAGCCCTCGGGGTCGATCACCACGACGTCGCCGGTCTTGAACCAGCCTTCGCTGTCGAGCGCCGCCTTGGTTGCCGGCTCGTCATTATAATAGCCGGCAACGATCCACGGGCCGCGGACATACAACTCGCCGCGCGTTTTGCCATCATGCGGCGCGATCTTGCCGTCGAAGCCGACCACCTTGCAGTCCACCAAACAGACCGGGATGCCTTGGCGCGCGCGCACCGCGTGCTGCTCGTCGAGGGGAAGATCTAGATGCCGTGCCTTGAGTCGGCTGACGGTGCCGAGCGGGCTCATTTCCGTCATCCCCCAGCCTTGCAGGAATTCGACGTCGTATTTCTCGGCGAAAGTCTTGATCATCGACAGCGGCACCGCCGAACCGCCGGACAGGACTTTCCTGACCGTGTCCAGCCTTTTGCCTGTTTGCTCCAGGTAGTTCAGGCAGTTCAGCCACACCGTCGGCACGCCCAATCCGATCGTGACCTTCTCTTGCTCGATCAGTTCGCAGACGCTCTGACCGTCGAGTTTGGGGCCCGGCATCACCAGCTTGGAACCGGCGAACGCGGCGCTGTATGGCACGCCCCAGGCGTTGACGTGGAACATCGGCACGATCGGCAGCACGCAATCCTCAACCGAAAAGCCGATCGCGTTCGTGGTGCACGCCGCCATGCTGTGCAGCACGGTGGAGCGATGGGTGTACAGTGAACCCTTGGGATTGCCGGTCGTACCCGAGGTGTAGCACAGCGACGACGCGGTGTTTTCGTCGAAGCTCGGCCAGGAGAATTCGGGTTTCTCTCCGGCGATCAGTTCTTCGTAGCACAGCATGTTCGGCAGTGCCGATTGCGGCATGTGCGCACGATCGGTCAGGATGATGTAGTGCTTCACCGTCGGCCACAGCGGCGCCATTTTCTCGGCCAGCGGCACGAAGGTCAGGTCGAGGAACATGATTTTGTCCTCGGCATGGTTGACCATGTATTTGAGCTGATCGGGAAAGAGGCGCGGGTTCAGCGTGTGCATCACAGCGCCGATGCCGGAGATGCCGTAGTACAGCTCGAAGTGCCGGTATGTGTTCCAGCCGATGGTCGCAACGCGATCGCTCATGCCGATGCCGAGCTTTTTCATGGCATTGGCCAACTGTTTCGAGCGCGCGTGCGCGTCGGCATAGGTATAGCGGTGGATCGGACCTTCGACCGTGCGGGTCACGATCTCGGTGTCGCCGTGATACTCGGCCGCATACTGGAGCAGGCTCGAGATCAGCAGCGGTCGATCCATCATCAAGCCGCGCATCAAATCCTCCCTAACGCGATGGTTCTCCGTTGCCGGAACAATATCGCGAACGAAAGCACCGCCACAATCCCTCGGCGCTCGCTAAGCCGCGGCCAAGGCCCGGCCGAGATCGTCGGTGAGGTCGGCAGGATCCTCAAGCCCGACCGACAGTCGGATCATGCCGTCGTCAATGCCCAATACCGCACGTTCTTCCGGTTTCAACCGGAAATGCGTCGTCGTCGCGGGGTGGGTTACGAGGGAACGGGCGTCGCCGAGATTGTTGCTGATGAGGATCAATTTGAGCGCGTTGATGCAGCGGAACGCGGCGTCCTTGCCGCCTTTGACGCTGAAAGCCAGCAGCGTGCCGCCGCCTTTAAGCTGGTGCGCCGCCAGCGCGTGTTGCGGGTGGCTGGCGAGGCCGGGATAGATGACCCGGTCGATCTTGGGCTGGGTCTCGAGGAAAGAAGCGACTTGCGCGGCGCTGCGGCTCATCCGCTCGACGCGTAGATCCAGTGTTTCCATGCCTTTCAGCAGCACCCATGCGTTGAACGGGCTAAGCGACGGGCCGGTATGGCGCAGGAAATTGGCGAGATGATCGGTGATCCACTGCGCCGGTCCGAGGATCGCGCCGCCAAGCGTGCGGCCCTGGCCGTCGATATGTTTGGTGGCGGAATAGATCACGATGTCGGCGCCGAGTTTCAGTGGCTTCATCAACAACGGCGTCGCAAACACATTGTCGACGAACAACAAGCCGCCGGCGCGGTGCGTCAGTTTGGCGACCGCCTCGATGTCAATGATTTCGAGCGCCGGGTTGGAGATGCTTTCCACGAACACCGCCTTCGCCGGTCGCGACAGCGCCTTTTCCCAGGCACCGAGATCGCGGCCGTCGACCAGCTCCGTCTCGACGCCGTAACCGGGCAGAATGGTCTTGATGATGTAGTCGCACGATCCGAACAACGCACGCGAGGCGACCACGCGGTCGCCCGCCTTGACGTAACAGGCAAGCGCCGCGAACACCGCCGCCATGCCGCTGGCGAGGCCACGGCACGCCTCGGCGCCTTCGATCCGGCGCAGGCGTTCCTCGAACATGGTCACGGTGGGATTGGCGTAACGAGAGTAGACATATGCCGAACCCGGCTTGGCGAACGCCCGCTCGGCATCCTCGGCACGCTTGTAAACGTACCCCGATGTCATGAAGATCGCCTCGGAAGTCTCACCGAACGGGCTGCGCTCGGTGCCGCCGCGCGACAGGAGGGTTTGAGGACGAAACTGGGCGTCGGTCATCATGCACTCCCCGCAAATGCGCCGACCGATTTCGCTGAGGCATGAAAAAGCCCCGGTCCCGCAACGGGCCAGGGCTGAATCCGCCACCGACCTTTTAGCGGGGTTTTTAACGTGGGCCGCAAGCCGGTCGGCTCAAATCACCACGATGTCGGATGCGTACTCCTGCCGAGCGCGGCCTGTCAAGCGCGGTGGCGCTAGGCCGGGCGCTCGGTTAATTTGGCGCAACGGGAGGAACAGCCATGAAGATTTTCGATCTCACCGGCAAGACGGCGGTGATCACCGGCTCGTCGAAAGGCATCGGTCGGGCCATCGCGGAACAGATGGCGCTCGCTGGCGCCAATGTCGTGATCTCGAGCCGGAAAGCCGAACCATGCGCGGCGGTGGCATCGGCGATTCAAGCGGCAGGCGGCAAAGCTGTGGCGATCCCGTGCCACATCGGCGAAGCGGAACAACGCAAGGAACTGATCGAGCGCACGCGGGAGAAATTCGGCGCGGTCGATATTCTGGTCTGTAATGCCGCGATCAATCCCTATTACGGTCCGATTGAAAACACGCCCGACGACGTCTTTGATCGCATGATGTCGGTCAATGTCCGGTGCAATCTCAATCTCGCGTCGCTTGTCCGGCCGGAAATGGCGCAACGCAAATCGGGCGCTATCGTGATCATCTCGAGCATCGCCGGCATCATGGGCAACACCGCGCTCGGCGCCTACGCGATCACCAAGGCCGCCGATATGCAGCTGGTCCGCAATCTCGCCGTGTCGTGGGGCCGCGACGGCATTCGCGTCAACGGCATCGCGCCGGGCTTGGTTAAGACGGATTTCGCCAAGGCGCTGTGGGACAATCCCGAGATCCTGCAATCGACCCTTAAACAGTCGCCGCTGGGCCGTATCGGCGATCCCGTCGACATTGCAGGCGCAGCTGTGATGCTCGCATCCGACGCCGGCAAATTCATTACCGGCACCACGATCGTGATCGACGGTGGCGTAACGATCGCCAATCGGCTCTAGGTTTAGCGGCCGGCGACGGTCATGCCGTCGATGCGCACGGTAGGCGCGTCGATGCCAGTCTTGAATTCGAGATCGTTCGCCGCCGTCAACGCCATGAACATGTCCTTGAGATTGCCGGCGATGGTAATCTCCGAGACCGGATAGGCGATCGCGCCGTCTTCGATCCAGAAGCCCGACGCGCCGCGGCTGTAATCGCCGGTGACACCGTTGACGCCCATCCCCATGAGTTCGGTGACGAGCAGGCCCTGCTTCACCGCGCCGATCATCCCATCGCGCGTTACGGCACCGCGCTCGAGCCACAGATTGGTCGGCGACGGGCCGGGCGGCGAGGACATGCCGCGGCTGGCGTGCCCGGTAGTCTGCATGCCCAGTTGACGTGCCGAACCGAGATCGAGAAGCCAGGTCTGCAGAAAACCGTCGGCGACCACTGCGCGCCGCCCGTTGGCCACGCCCTCGGCATCGAACGGCTTCGAGCGATGGCCGCGCCGCACATGCGGATCGTCGATGATGCTGATGCCGGGCGAAAACACGCGATGCCCGAGCCGGTCCTTGAGAAAGCTGGTGCCGCGCGCCACCGACGGGCCCGAGATCGCGCCGATGAGATGTCGTAGCAAGCCGCCAGCGACGCGGCGGTCGTACAGCACCGGATATCGCCCGGTCGCGACCTTGCGCGCGTTGAGCCGGCTGACTGCGCGCTCGCCGGCGCGGCGTCCGACCGTGGCCGAGCCCGCGAGGTCGCTTGCATGCACGGCGCTGGCAAAATCGCCGTCAGTCTGCATGCCGAGCCCTTCGCCGGCAATCACCGAGACGCCGACCGAATGACTCGACCCCGCATAGGATGCGGCGAATCCATTGGACGCGACGATGACGACCCGCGCCCGCCCCCAGTTCGCACCCGCACCTTCGGAATTAGTCACGCCCGTGACCGAACGTGCCGCGTCCTCGGCGACCTTTGCGCGCTCGATCAGCGTCGCGGGTTCGGGCTCGACCGGATCGCACAGATCGAGGTCGGGCCAGTCGCGAGCCAATTGGTCGGGTTCCGCCAAGCCGACATACGGGTCTTCGGGCACGGCGCGCGCCATGTCGACGGCGCGCGTAACCAGCTCCGGGAAACTCTTGGGGTCGCGCTCATTGGCCGACACGATGGCCTGACGCTTACCGACAAGCACGCGCAAGCCGAGATCGAAATGCTCCGACCGTTCGAGCTTCTCGGTGGCGCCGAGCCGCTGGGTATGACTCAGCGACGTGCCTTCCGACAGCAGAGCGTCGGCCTGATCGGCGCCCGCCGCCTTGGCTCTGGCGACGAGGTCGCCGAGAAGAGAAAGATCGTCCATCGTGTCCTAGAGCTTGAAAATCCGTTGTGCATTGATCGAACGAATCGCGTCGCGCTGCTCCGCCGGCAAGGCGTCGACGCGCGCAAGGCAACCCGTCATGTCTCCTATATTGTGCGGATAGTCCGAACCGTAAAGGACGTGGTCGGCACCGCCTACGTCGATCGCCAGCGCCAACGCCTCGGGCCGATAGCACACGGTGTCGTAATAGACGTGGCGCAGATAGGTGCTTGGTGGGCGGTCGATATGCTGACGCGCCGCCTTCATTTTCTCCCAGCAGAAATCGAGCCGTCCGGCGATATAGGGCAGGGTCGCACCGGCGTGTGACACGATCAGCTTGAGCTTGGGATAACGGTCGAAGAACCCGTCGAGGATCATGCGCGATACGGCGAGGGTGGTGTCGATCATGAACCCGACCGCCGCCACCAGACCGTAATCGGCGATGTCGAGCGCCGTCGTCCCCGGCGGCGAGGTGGGGTGGATCAGTACTGGTAACGCGCGCTCGTCGATGGCTCTCCAGATCGGCGCGAAATGCGGCTCGGTCAGCGAGCGGCCGTTGATATTGGCCATGACCATGACGCCAACCGTGCCGCGCGCACACGCGCGGGCCAGTTCGTCGACTGCGACCTCGGGATATTCCCACGGCAGCGTCGCAAGCCAGCGGATGCGATCGGGAAAGACACGTTGCGCCTCAGCCATCTCGTCATTGACGAGGCTCGCGGCCTCGAGGCTGATGTCGCGGCCGCCCCAATAGCAAGACGGCGCCGTCAACGACACAATGGCGAGATCGACTTTCGCGGCGCTCATGTCCTTGATGCGCCGCGCGTAGTCGAAATGCGCAGGTTGCGGCGTCAAGAATGGCGCTCCGTCGCAATAGACGGCTTCCGGCACGTCCATCGACGGGCGAATTTCGTAATGCGGCCCGCCATGCCGGCGCAGCATTTCGAACCAGCGCCGTCCCAGCGTGTGGGTGTGAACGTCGATGACGGACATCACTCTTCTCCCGTTGTCGGAAGAAGCTTACAGCCCGTATTCGGTCGGCGGGAGAGAGAAGAAGGCGAGGGAGCGAGAAAGGAAAAAAGGGCGGCAGGCCGCCGCATCGCGGCGACCCGGGCCCAGGGACGTTACGGACCGAAGACCGGCCGTACCGGCGTCGGCGGCAGGAGCGGATTCTCCCAACGCAAAACGTAGTTGGGAATCGGCTCGTTGATCATTCCCGCGCCCTCCGCGTTGGCGGACGAGGCCGCGAACGAGGTGAATAGCGCGGTGACCGCGATGGCGCCGGCGAACGCCGCACCAATGAACAGTTTGTGAAGCAACATGCAGCAACCTCCACCATAAGGCCGAAACCCAATCGGGGCCCCAGCGGGTACAGCGGAGATATGGGCGTTATGTGCAATTGCGAAATAGCCCGCCAGCGCTCGGCAGGCATGCGCGGACGGGCGGCGGCTGAATGTCGCAGACCATTGATTTTTATGTCACATTTTTGCAATTCCGCTCACTGGACGTGATCCGGCCGACCACCATCCATATCTTGCGCTGCATCATTCGGTAACGGGATAGCGGCCGCGGTCCTGGAGCCAGCGCTGCTGGTAGGCGCGCTGCGCCGCGGCGCCGATATCGCGCATATACCAGCTATTGACGGTGGCGCCGATGGCGGCGCCGATCACCGGCAATGCCGCCAACGCCTTGCGCTTGGTCAGATTGAAGCCGAGTTGCTGCGCCAGGTCGCGGGCGAATAGCAGCATGGTCTCGGCGCGGACTCCGCGCCGCGCCGCGCGCTCGGCCAGCGCCGCCCAGTTATGCGCCATCGTCCGCGTCTCGATGCCTTGCAACATCTCGAGCGCGGCGTGTTTTTGTTGCAGCGAATTAGCACTTGCGACCGATAGGACGGCGTAGACGAATTGGCGTTCGCGGTCGTCGGCGCCGGCATAACCGTACGCAGCGCCGATGCGGCGGATGGTGCGCAGAGACAGGGTCACGATCGCCGGCACATCGACCGGGAGCGACAACAGTCCGACCGCGCCCGCGAGCGCGCCCTCGCCGCCCGCGTAAGCGATGGCCCATTGCCGGATGGCGCGCGCCGCCGCGTCGCGCGGCTCGAGCCCGTCATTGTCGTCGAGCGGTTCGGTCTCGGGGATGGTGCGTTCCGCCATCCAGTCGGAGGCGCGCAACAGCGTCTCGATCGCGGCGGGCGGCACCAAGCCGGAAATCAGCCGGCTGATCGGCGACAGAGCGGTTCCCGTCGCGCGTTCGATCAGCCCCGGCGGCTCGTCGCGCCACGCGCTGATCCGCGCCATCTGGTCGCGTTCATAAGGAGTGGGGCCAATGTCGGTCATCATCGTTATATGGGAAGCGCACGCGTCACGTGCCGCACGGCGGCCATTGCGCGGCCTCGTTTCCTGAGTTCAAATGCGCTCCGAACAATCTGTGGTGGTCTTTTCCTTGGCGATTTCCCGCGCCCTCCCGTTTACGCCCGCTGAGGCCATCGCGCACCCGGCCGCGACGCCGATTGCCGTTCTGATCCCGTGCTACAACGAAGCGGCGGCCATCGGCGCCGTGGTGCGCGATTTCCGCGCCGCGCTGCCGAACGCGACGGTCCATGTCTACGACAACAATTCCACTGACGACACGGTGGCCGTGGCGCGCTCCGCCGGCGCGGTCATCGGCCGCGAGACGCTGCAAGGCAAGGGCAATGTCGTGCGCCGCATGTTCGCCGATATCGAGGCCGACATTTATGTGCTGGTCGACGGCGACGGCACCTACGACGCCACGGCCGCGCCGACGCTGGTGGCTGCGCTGCTGCGCGATCGTCTCGACATGATCAACTGTTCCCGCATCGGCGGAGGCGGCAAGGCGTACCGGCCCGGTCACCGTTTCGGCAACGTCGTCCTGTCGGGCCTCATCGGCCAGGTCTTCGGCAAACGGTTTCGTGACACCTTGTCCGGTTACAAACTGTTCTCGCGCCGCTTCGTTAAATCCTTCCCTGCCCACGCCACCGGCTTCGACATCGAGCCGGAACTCGTCGTCCACGCGCTGGAACTCGGCATGCCGGTGCGCGAAATCGAGACGGCCTATGGCCAGCGCCCTATGGGATCGGTGAGCAAGCTGCGCACCGTGCGCGACGGTATTCAGGTCCTGTGGACCATCGCCATTCTGGTCAAAGAGGAGCGGCCGCTCAGCTTTTTCGGCTGGATTTTCCTCGTGCTCGCGGCCGTTTCCATGCTGCTCGCGGCGCCGGTCGTCGCGACCTATTCCGAAACCGGGCTGGTGCCGCGTTTTCCGACCGCAATCCTTGCTACCGGCATCATGCTGCTCGCGTTCCTCAGCCTGACCTGCGGCCTTATTCTCGACACGGTGACACGTGGCCGCCGCGAGATGAAACACATGCGATATCTCTCGATCCCGGCGGCGCCGGCCGCCGCGCCCGACGACGAGCATTGAACCGGTAGGCTTAGAATCATGGCGGTGAATCGCGCGGCGGCGGATGGCGGCGGTGGACGGAAACTCGCCGAGATCGAGACTTGGATTTTCGATCTCGACAACACACTCTATCCGCTCACTCACAATCTTTTCGGCCAGGTCGAGGAACGCATGGCCGCGTTCATCATGGCCGAGCTCGAGATCAACTATGACGAGGCGCACCGCATGCGCCGCGAATTTTTCACCCGCCACGGCACCACGCTGCGCGGGTTGATGAACGACCACGACATCGAGCCAACGCGCTTCCTCGAATATGTCCACGACATCGATCTCTCCGGGATCCCGTCCGATCCGACCTTGGTCGCCGCGATCAATCGGCTCAAGGGGCGCAAATTGGTCTTTACCAACGCCACGGTCCGCCATGCCGAGCGAGTGATGGAGCGAATCGGCCTCACCGGCCATATCGAGGCGGTCCACGACATCGTCGCCACCGGCTATAAGCCCAAGCCAGATCCGATCGCGTATGAATCGCTGACAAAGCGGTACGGATTTGCGCCGGAATCGGCACTTTTCGTGGAGGATATGGCGCGAAATCTGGCGCCCGCCGCGGCAATCGGCATGACCACGGCTTGGGTCAAAAACCCGCTCGATTGGGCGCGTATCGGGTCCGATCAGCCTTATGTTCATTACGTTATCGACGATCTGGCGGCGTGGCTGAACGCGGCGGCGGACGACGCAGCCCGCGCCTGAAAAGATCGTCAAAGATCGTGTTTCCCGGCGATTCGGAAAAAATCTGATTTGCGCCCTCGTCTTCAAGTGACGAGGCCGCGGCGCGGCAAGCTGTGAATGAAGGAACAGTCGGCGACTATTTCAAGGGCGGCGCCTATTCCGCGATCGGCTTGCCGACGATCACCCAGCGCGTGCCGTCATATTGCTTCAGCACCGCCGCGTGCAGTCCGAAATATTGCGTCGGCGAGGTGTTGAGCACGATTCCGGGCAGCAATAGCGGCAGCGACAGATCGTGGATGCTGGTCGCCATCTTCATCACGTTGGCGCGGGTGAGATTGTCGCCGCAGCGGCGCAACACGTCGGTCAGCACTTCGGCGGAGAGATAGCCCGCGGGCCCGGCGGCGTCGCTGGCGTAATCCTGGGGCGGCGCGTATTTTGTGACCCAGGCGAGATAATCCTTCACCGCCGGATCGTTCGCCCAGCCGGGATCGGTCGGGTCCTTGGCGCTGTCGATCGACATCACGCCCTTGAGCTTCGGCCCGAGCGGCCCGACCACGCTTTTCGCCGTCGCGACATAGGACATGAAGATCAGCGCGTTCCAACCCTGGATATCGCGCGCATGCGACACCGCCTGCACCGCCGCGCGGCTTTGCGCCATCACGTAGAGCGTGTCGGCGCCGGCGGCGTGGATCGAAATGATCTGCGACCCGACATCGGGATCAGTGGCGCCGTAACTTTGCCGCGCCACCACCATCGTCTTGGCCTTGTCGCCGAGCGCGGCGAGGAACGGATCGAGATGGTCGCCGCCGAAATCGTCCTGCTGATAAAGCACGCCGACCTTGGCGTTGCGATGCTGGGCAAGCAGGTACTTGGCGAACACGCGGCTTTCGAGCGCGTAGCTCGATGCGAACCCCATGGTCCAGGGATATTTCTTCGGATTGACCAGCGTGTTCGAGCCGGTGGTGACGAAGATCTGCGGCACTTTGTGCGCGTTGAGATAGGGCTCGACCGCGATATTGGTCGGCGTGCCGAGCTGGCCGTACATGAACAGGACGCGGTCGAGCTCGACCAGGCGCCGCACATCCTCGACTGTCTTCGCCGGAATATAGCCGTCGTCGAGCGCGATCAGATTGATCTTGCGGCCGTTGACGCCGCCTTGGTCATTGACCATGCGCAAATAGGCCGCCATCTGGCGTTCGAGCGGGCTGGTGACGGAGCCGGGACCGGAAAACGCCCAGGTCGTGCCGATTTTGATTTCCGTATCGGACGCGCCGGGATCGTAGGTGCCGTTGGCAAGGGCGAGCGCGGGCAACAAAACGAGCGCGGCCGCGAAAGCGATGCGCATCATGGCGAATAGCCTCCCGGACTTTTCATTCGTGCATCCTTCGAGACGGCTGCTCCGCGGCCTCCTCAGGATGAGGACATTTCTTTATGCCACCGAAAATCCACCTCATGCTGAGGAGCGAAGCGAAGCTTCGCGTCTCGAAGCACGCACCATTTTTGCCGCGTTACAACTACTCCGCCGCTTCGGCGGCGCCTTGCGTCTGCACCGACGCGAGCTGAAGGCGATAGACGTCGCCCCATTGCCGCGTCTCGGGCGCGAGGAAATAGCCGCCGCGCATCCGGCCATAGGTTTCCGCCCCGGCAACGCCGCTTCCCGGCGGCATCGCGCCGGTTTCCGCCAGGGCCTTGGCCGCGGCGAGGAGGCGCCGCCGGGTAATCATCACCATGCGGTCGCTGGCGGCGAGATGCTCGAATGAATAATCGGTGATCGGCCCCATGCTTTCGGTGACGGCCTGATCCTGCTGATGGATGCCCTCGATGCCGGTGTAGGAACGCGTGCGCTGCGCCGCCCGGTCGATCTGGTAGTCGTTGCCGGCGTTCTGGGCGAGGCGATAGCGGCCCAGGAAATCGGTCGTGTTCGGCAACACGCGCTCGGTCACGGGCACCGAGCCCGGTCCCGCTTTCGGCGCGATCATGACGAACATCATGTGGGTGTCGTCGACCGGCACCCAGGCGCGCGCGATGCGGTAATGCTCGAAGGCGATGAACGGCGCCAGCGTCCAGCACGGAAACAGGAAATGCGCGATGCGCCAATAGGTCGAGCCGTTCTCGGCGGGACGATAGGCGCCGTAAATCGTGCCGAGCTCGTGCTCGTCGGCTTGGTATTCCGGGTCGCGCCTGATCTGGCCGAAACGCGCCGCGTCGGTCGGCGCGAAATCGGCGGCACCCGCCGCGCCGTAATGCAGGAAGTTGAGATGCGAGGTGTCGATGTCGCCTTCGAGGCCTTGGAGCCAATTGCACTCCCGGAAGGCGAAAGCGATGTTCGCTTCGCTTTCGGGGATATGCGTCGCGGCGATGTCGGGCAGCGGCGGCGCTTTGTCCGCCGCGCCCATATAGGCATAGACCACGCCGTTGCGCTCGGCGGCCTTGTAGGCCTTGGCGCGGACCTTGTCCCTGAATTGCTGATGCGGCGGCAAATTGGGCTGGTCGAGGCAGTTGCCCTCAACGTCGTATTTCCAGCCGTGATAGATGCAGCGGATGCCGTCTTCCTCGTTGCGGCCATAGAACAGCGAGGCGCAGCGATGGGGGCAGCGGTGATCCATGATGCCGACGCGGCCCGAACTGTCGCGGAACGCGATCAATTCCTCCCCGAGGAGTTTCAGTCTCACCGGGTCGCCGTCGGGCTTGAGTTCCGAGGATTTCAGCGCCGGCAGCCAGTAATGGCGCATCAGATTGCCCATCGGCGTGCCGGGGCCGACGCGGGTCAGGAGTTCGGACTCTTGCTTTGTCGTCATGGCGGGTCCCCCTGTTCAGCGCATTTTAGCCCCTTTCCGGTCCTGGAGGTAGCACGTCGGGCGTCCGGTTGACGGCGGGGCCGGTGCTGCCGCAAGGTGCGGCCCCTACTCTCCAGCGACTCAGCGACCGCCGAACCATGGATCACACGAAACTTGCCGCGACCATCGACGCGGCCTGGGACAATCGGGACAAGGTCACCCCGGCCACCCAGGGCGATGTCCGCGATGCGATCGCAGCGGCGCTCGACGGGCTCGATTCCGGCACGTTGCGGGTCGCGGAAAAACGCGGCGGCGCGTGGCAGGTCAATGAGTGGCTCAAGAAGGCGGTGCTGCTGTCGTTCCGCCTCGCCGATTCGGCCCCGATTCCGGGCGGGCCCGGCGGCGCGTCCTGGTACGACAAGGTGCCGGCCAAGTTCGATAAGTGGGACGATGCACGCTTTCGCGATGGCGGCTTCCGCGCGGTGCCGGGCGCGGTGGTACGGCGCTCGTCCTATGTCGCGCCGGGCGTGGTGCTGATGCCGTGCTTCGTCAATGTCGGCGCCTATGTCGATCGCGGCACCATGATCGACACCTGGTCGACGGTCGGCTCCTGCGCCCAGATCGGCAAGAATTGTCACATCTCGGGCGGCGTCGGCATCGGCGGCGTGCTCGAGCCGGTGCAAGCCGCGCCGGTCATCGTCGAGGACGATTGCTTCATTGGCGCGCGCAGCGAAGTCGCGGAAGGCGTGATTGTCGAACAAGGCGCCGTCCTCGCCATGGGGTGTTTCATCGGCGCTTCGACCAAGATTATCGACCGCGCCACCGGCGAGACCTTCCTCGGCCGCGTGCCGTCCTACGCGGTGGTGGTGCCCGGCAGCCTGCCCGGCAGGAAACTGCCCGACGGCTCGCCCGGCCCGTCGCTCGCCTGCTGCGTCATCGTCAAGCGCGTCGACGAGCAGACGCGTCGCAAGACCTCGATCAACGAACTGCTGCGCGACGATTACCAACGTGGCCGCAACGATTGATCCGCTGACGCTGGCCGAGGCGCTGATTCGCGCGCCCAGCGTCACGCCCGCCGACGCGGGCGCGCTGCCGCATCTTGCCGCCGAGCTGGAGAAACTCGGCTTCCGCTGCGAGCTCAAGGAATTTTCGGAGCCCGGCACCGACCCGATTCTCAATCTCTACGCGCGGATCGGTTCGTCGAGCCGCAATTTCTGCTTCGCCGGGCATACCGACGTGGTGCCGCCCGGACCGCGCGAGGCTTGGACCAGCGATCCGTTCGCGCCTGTCGTGCGCGACGGCATGCTGGTCGGACGCGGCGCCGCCGACATGAAGGCGGCGGTGGCGTGTTTCGCCGCGGCGGCGTCGCAGTTTATCGCCGCGCGCGGGCCGAATTTCGGCGGCTCAATCAGCCTTCTTATCACCGGCGACGAAGAAGGCGTCTCGATTAACGGCACCAAAAAGGTGCTCGAATGGCTGGCGGCGCGCGGTGAAAAGCTCGATGCCTGCCTGGTCGGCGAGCCGACCAACGTCGCGTCGCTGGGCGACATGATCAAGATCGGCAGGCGCGGCAGTCTCAACGCGACGATCACCGTGCGCGGCACGCAGGGCCACACCGCCTATCCGCATCTCGCGGACAATGCCGCGCATCGCCTGGTCGCAATGCTGTCGGCGCTCTTGAAGGAGCCGCTCGACAAGGGCACCGCGCATTTTCAGGCGACGACGCTGGAACTCTCGACTATCGACATCGGCAATCCGGCGACCAACGTGATTCCGGGCCAGGCGCGCGCCGTGTTCAACATCCGCTACAACGACAAATGGTCCAGCGCGAGCCTCGAAAAACATCTGCGGCAGAGACTCGATCCGTTGGCGACAGGGAAATACGATCTTGCCATCCAGGTCAGCGGCGAGTCTTTCCTGGTGCCGCCGGGCGAAGTCAGCGATCTCCTCCGCAACGCGATTACGCGCGTTACCAACCAGACGCCGGAACTCAGCACGGCGGGCGGCACGTCGGATGCGCGTTTCATCCATCGCTATTGTCCGGTCGCGGAATTCGGCATGGTCGGCCAGACCATGCACAAGGCCGATGAAAGCGTGCCGGTCGCCGACGTTGCGCGCCTGACCGAGATCTACCGTCTCGTGCTCGAAGGTTATTTCCCCAAAACATGACCGCGCTCCCCAGTTTGCGCGAGGTTTCGTCCGGGCTTTACGGCGCGTGGCGGCTTGCGCGGCTCGACACGCGCGCGATGGCCTGGTTCGACCGGAGCCCCGACGGCACCGCGCGCTCGTTCTGGGCGGCGATCATCTGCTATCCGGCGTTTGTCGCGCTCTTGGCGCTGCGCGTCTCGCCCGCCGAATGGGCGGCCGGCGGCGTCGCGCATATCCTCTTGGTGGAAAGCATCGGCTATGTCGTCGGCTGGTGCGCCTATCCGCTGGCCGCATTGACCTTCTGCCGTGTCTTTCGTATCGGCGGCGGCGGTTTCGATTTCGTCACCGCCTACAACTGGTCGCAAATTCTGGAGACCGGTCTGTTCCTGGTCGTCGCGACGGTCGGAACGTTGCATCTTATCCCCGACGACACGGCGAACCTCGTTTCGGGCGTGATCCTTTTGCTGGTACTGCTCTATGAATGGTTCATCGCGCGGGTCGCGACCCAGGCCGGCCCCTCGGCGGCGACGGCATTGGTGCTGATCGATCTCGTGGTCGGCGGCGGATTGAGCCGCGTCACCCAGAGTCTCTATTGAGCGCGCATCCCCCGCCCGCCGTCCTGGCGCCGCGCAGCGCCGCCGACATGCTGCGCGATCTCGCCAACGCCATGGATGGCGATACCGTCACCCTCGACGAAATCCTGTCGGCGCTCGGCAATCGCGGTTTCGGCCTCTTGATCCTGGTGCTGGCGCTGCCCAACGCGATCCCCGGCCCAATGATTCCGGGATTTTCAGTGCCGTTCGCGCTCGGCATCATCGTGATGGCGACGCAGATTCTGCAAGGTCAGCGCCGGCCGTTGCTTCCAGGTTGGCTGCGTCGCCGTCCGATCAAGCGTGAGCGGTTCCGCAATCTGATCGAACGTGCCGACCCGTTGTTGCGGCGGCTGGAGCGTTGGTTCAAGCCGCGCCCAGCGGGCTTTTTGAGCCGTAGCACCGAGCGGCCGATCGCGCTCGGCATCATCCTCATTGTCTATGCGCTGGTGCTGGCCCTGCCGATTCCGCTGAGCAACGGCCCGCAGGCCTTCGCCATCTGCATCATCGGGCTCGGCCTGTTCGAAGGCGACGAGCGGGTGCAGACGGCGGGCATCATGTTCGGTCTCGCAACGACCGTGCTCAACGCCGCCATTGTCACCGCCGGCGTGCAGATTTTCACTCACGCGCTCAAGATTTTCGGCTCGTAGGTCACCTCGACCAGATAGAGCCCGTGGGCCGGCGCCATCGGGCCGCCGGCGCGGCGGTCGCGCGCGGCCAGCGCCTCGGCGATGCGGCTCGGGCGCCATTGATGCAGCCCGACCAGTTTCAGCGTGCCGACCATGTTGCGCACCTGGTGATGGAGGAACGAGCGCGCTTTCGCGGTGACCCGGATCTCGTCGCCGTCGCGCTCGATGTCGAGCCGGTCGAGCGTCTTCACCGGCGTTTTCGCCTGGCACAGCGAATCGCGAAAGGTCGAGAAATCGTGCTTGCCGAGGAGGAATTGCGCGCCTTCCGCCATTGCCTCGTCGTCGAGCGGTGGCGCGACATGCCAGACGCGATCCCTTTCCAGCATCGGCGGGCCGCGCCGGTTGAGGATGCGATAGCGATAGTGCCGGCTCTTGGCCGACCGGCGCGCGTCGAAACTCTCGTCGACGAGCTCGGCGCTTAGCACCGCGACACGGGCGGGGCGCATATGGTGGTTGAGCGCGCCGCGGATCTTGTCGGGCGAGTCGGCGCGCGGCAGGTCGAGATGCGCCGTCATGGCGAGGGCGTGGACGCCGGCGTCGGTGCGGCCGGCGCCGTGCACGGTGATTTCCTTGCCGCAGTAAAGCGTGACGGCGCGTTCGAGCAGCGCCTGGACGGACTGGCCTTTCGCCTGGCGCTGCCAGCCGACCAGACCGGTGCCGTCATACTCGATGGTCAGTTTGTAGCGGGGCATGGCAACAACGTGCCGGGCGGCAGGGCATGGCCGCGCAGGAACTCGGAGGCGCTCATCGCGGCGCGGCCTTCGCGCTGGAGGCGTACCAGCCGCAGCGCGCCCTCGCCGCACGCGACGGTCGGCGCGCCGTCGAGCACCGTCCCCGGGGCGCCGCCGCCCAAGACCGGCTCCGCCTCGATCAGCTTGATGCGGGCGTCGCCGAGCGTGAACCAGGTCGGGACGCGCGGGTTGAGCGCGCGCACCAGACGGTCGATATCGGCGGCGGGGCGGCGCCAGTCGATCGCGCCTTCCTCGCGGCGCAGTTTTTTCGCATAGGTCACGCCGGTCTCCGGCTGCGGATGCGGCGGCGGGTTTTCCGCGAGCGCGCGAAGCAACAGCGCCGCGCCGCGCCTTGCGAGCTCGTCGTGCAGTTGCGCCGCCGCCGCGCGCAGACTGATCGGGACTGGCTCGGCCAGGAGGATCGGGCCGGTGTCGAGCCCCGCCGCCATGCTCATGATGGTGACGCCGGTCTCGGAATCGCCTGCGAGGATCGCGCGCTCGATCGGCGCCGCGCCGCGCCAGCGCGGCAGCAGGGAGGCATGGACATTGACGCAGCCGCGCTTGGGCGCGTCGAGCACCGCCTGCGGCAGGATCAGCCCATAGGCCGCGACCACCGCGACGTCGAGATCGAGCGCCCTGAAGGCGTCGACGGCGTCGTCGTCGAGCTTCTCGGGCGTACGCAGTTCGATGCTCTTCTCCAACGCCAGCGCGGCGACCGGCGAGGGCAGGGGCTTATGGCCGCGCCCACGCGGCCGCGCCGGCTGGGAATAGACCGCGGCGACGTCGTGGCCGGCCGCGATCAGGGCGGCGAGGCTCGGCACGGCGAAATCGGCAGTGCCCATGAAGGCGAGGCGCAAGCGCATGGGGCGAGATTAGACGATTCCACCCGTCCGCGTATAATCGCGCGATGGCGATTCAAGACACCGAACAGGCGGCTTGGCCCTGGCTCAAATCCTATCCGGCGGGGATCGACTGGCACACCGACTATCCCGGCCGGCCGATCCACGAACTGATGCTGAACGCGGCCTCGGCGCATGGCGACAAGCCGTGCCTCGATTTCATGGGGCGCGGCTGGTCCTATCGCGAGGTCGGCGATCTGGTGCGCCGCGCCGCCACCGGGCTTGCCGCGCACGGCGTTACTAAGGGCACGCGCGTCGCGTTGCTGCTGCCCAACTCGCCGACCTATGTGGTGTGCTATTTCGCGGTGACCATGATCGGCGGCACGGTGGTCAACCTCAACCCGCTCTACACGGCGGGCGAAATCCGCCACCTCGTCGAGGATTCCGGCGCGGAAGTGCTGGTGACGCTCGACGTCAAACAGCTTTACGTGCTGGCGGCGCCGCTGCTCGGCACGACGTCGCTCCGGAAAATCGTCGTGCAGCGCATGGCGGACATTCTGCCGCCGGTGAAGAGCGTGCTCTACCCCGTGTTCAAGCGCGGCGACATCGCGCCCTGGCCGCGCGATGCGCGCCACGCCGATTTCCGCGACCTAGTGGCGAACAGCGGCAATGTCGCGCCGGCAAGCATCGACCCCGAGCGCGATGTCGCGGTGTTGCAATATACCGGCGGCACCACGGGCGTGCCGAAGGGCGCGATGTTGACGCACCGCAATCTCTGGGCCAACACGCAGCAATGCCTGACCTGGTTGCAACAGATGCCGGGCGCGATCCAGCGCGTGCTGTGCGTGCTGCCGTTTTTCCATGTCTTCGCCATGACCGGCGCGATGAATATCGGCCTTGCCTGCGGCGCGGAACTGCTGCTGATGCCGCGCTTCACCATCGACGATCTGTTCGCGCTCATCAAACGCAAGCGCCCGACCTATCTGCCGGGCGTGCCGACGCTCTACACCGCGATCTACAATCACCCGAAAGCCAAGAGCGTCGATCTCTCCTCGATCCGAATCTGCGTCTCGGGAGGCGCGTCGCTGCCGCTCGAGGTCAAGACCAAGTTCGAGGCGGCGACCGGCTGCAAGCTGATGGAGGGCTACGGCCTCTCCGAGACGTCGCCGGTGCTGACCATCAACCCGCTCGACGCGGCGCGCTCGGGTTCGGCGGGGCTGCCGGTGCCGGGCACGATCATTGAAATCGCGTCGACCGAGGATTCGCTCAAGCTGCTGGCGCAGGGCGAACGCGGGGAGATTTGCGCACGCGGGCCGCAGGTCATGCCGGGCTATTGGCACAAGCCGGACGAGACCGCGCACGCGATGGCGGGCGGACGCTTCCACACCGGCGATGTCGGCTATCTCGATGCGGACGGCTATCTCTTCATCGTCGACCGCATCAAGGATGTCATCATCGCCTCGGGCTATAAGATCTATCCGCGCCTCGTCGAGGAGGCGCTCTACCAGCACCCGAAAGTGGCGCAGGCGATTGTCATCGGCGTGCCCGACCCCTATCGCGGCCAGACGGTGAAGGCGGTGGTGCAGCCGCGCGCCGGCGAGACCATCGCCGAAGATGAGCTGCGCGATTTCCTCAAGGACAAAGTCTCGGCGATCGAGCGTCCCCACTTCATCGAGTTCCGCGCCAGCCTGCCGATGACGCCGATCGGCAAACCCGACAAGAAGGCGCTCCTGGCGGAAGAAGCGGGGAAGGCCAAGACTTCTTAAATTCGCCTTGCCCCGGCTTGGCCGGGGCATCCACGAATAAGTTTGCACGACGGGCGAAAAAGAAAAATTCGTGGGTGGCCCGCCTTCGCCGGCCAAGACGATTTGGCCTCAATGGCGGCGTTTGACGTGGACACGCACCAAAGAATTTCGCCGAGTCTAGTGATTCCCCCGGTCTTCGCGCCAGAGGTCGAGTTTTTCCTGTACCGGACGGTCGGAAAAGCTGAACAGCACCGACTCCTCGTCGGCGTGGTGGAAATGACGATACCAGCTCGGCACCACGAAAATGTCGCGCGGGCCCCAGGTGAAGAACTGGTCGCCGACATGGGTCATGCCTTTGCCCTCGACGCAGACATAGACGGTGCTGTCGGTCGCGCGATACGGCGCGGTCGAAAACTCCTTCGGCAGTAATTGCATGAAGGTGCCGATGGTCGGCATCGCGTGCTCGCCCGTCGCCGGGTTGATGAATTTGAGCTTGAGCCCGTGGACCGGGTCCCATTCCTGCTCGCGCTTCATGGTTTCGAGCGCGCCGCGGGTGTGCTCCCACGGATAGGTGAAGACCGGCGAGGTGCGGGTCTTGGGCTTCCAGTCGACCGGCATCAGGCCGGCGCCGAACCGCGCCATCGAATCGCCGGGCTGACGCGTCTCTTCCTGGGTCTCGGACGCGGTCCGCTCCTGGAACGACGTATCGAGCAAATTGACCAGCGGCACGTCGAGCCCGTCGAGCCAGACCATCGGCGTGTTCGTGGTGTTGCCGTGATCGTGGAACGTCCAGCTCGGCGTGATGACGAAATCGCCCGGCTCCATGTATGTGCGTTCGCCGTCGACCGCGGTATAGGCGCCGTGCCCTTCGAGGATGAAGCGCAACGCCGACGCGGCGTGACGATGGGCGCGCGCCACCTCGCCGGGCAGGATGAGCTGCATGCCGGCGAACAGCGAATGGGTGATCGAGGATTTGCCGCGCAGGCCCGGATTCTCCAGCACCAGCACGCAGCGCTCGGCCTCGGCGGCGGTGATGATCTTGCCGGCGCGCTCGATGAGAGGCCGCACCTCGGCCCATTTCCACAACGCCGGCAACACCGGCGTCACCGGCTCCGGGGTGACGAGGCCGTGCAGCACCTCCCATAGCGGGGCCAGGTTGCTCGGCGAAATCTCTTGGTAGAACGCCTCGCGCTCGGGATTGCGGGCTGGGGTGGTGCCTTCCATGTCGGCCTCCTCGTCGCGGCGGACTCTAGTCCGCGTGCGGGCAAAGAAAAAGGCGCCCGGTCAGGGGGGATTGACCGGGCGCCGGAAGCGCGGGTCCTGCGCCACGTCGGGCGGGCGCTGGACATCGGCGGGAGGGTCCGCCGAACCGCTTCTGTTCGATTAGGTGGGTTGACTCCGGCCGGGCGAAAATTGCGCTGGGCGCATTGCCGCCAACGCTGTCATGCATGCCTTGGCCACGCGCGGGGCGTGTGCCCACTCTATTGGGGCGCGCTCAACCCTCAGCGCCAACGGCTTGTTCTTGTCACCCCCAGCCGCATCCGGCATGCTCGGCTTAAGGAAAAAAGGCACCCCGTCATGCCAGCCAAACCGGCCAAGGCCGAACCCGTCCCGCCCGCACCGGAGCCGGAAAGGCCGATCGATCTGGGCGTTCTGCCGGAGCTGATCGGCTATCATCTGCGCAAGGCGCAACTGGCTGTGTTCCAGGATTTTGCCCGCGCGGTCGGCGCCGGCGAACTGACACCCGGCCAATATGGCGCGCTGGTCGTGATCGACCGCAACCCGGGGCTGAGTCAAACCCAGCTCGGTCAAACTTTAGGTATCGACCGCTCGACCTTGGTGGCGGTGATCGACCGGCTCGAGGCCCGCGGGCTCGTCGAGCGTGCCAACGCGCCCAAGGACCGGCGCTCCTACGCGCTCCATGTCAGCAACGCGGGCAAAGTGTTGTTGGGGGAACTGACGCGGCGCGTCCGCGCCCACGAGGATTATATCGCCGGCGATCTCGATGCTGCCGAGAAGGCGGCGCTGATCTCGTCCTTGCGGCGCATCCGCCGCCCGCTGGCATAGGCGCGGCAGGCGTCGCCCCACGCGGCGAACAACGCGCGCGATGACGCGGTTTCCATCACGCGGTATTCCGGGTGCCATTGCACGCCCAGGACGAAGCCGGCGCCGGCGTGGCGCACCGCCTCGACGGTGCCGTCGGGCGCAGTCGCCTCGACCGCGAGGCTGGGCGCGACCCGGTCGATGCCCTGCCAGTGCAACGAATTGACGACCAACTCGCCGCAGCCGAACAGCCGTGCCAGCAGACCACCCGGCGCCAGATGCGCCGGATGCGCGACATACTCATAGCGTCCCTCGAGCGGGATGTGGCGCGAGCGATGATCGATGCGGCCGTCAAGCTCGTGCACGCGCGGATGCAGCGTGCCGCCGAGCGCGACATTGAGTTCCTGACAGCCGCGGCAGATTGCGAGGATCGGCAGGTCGGCGGCGATGGCGGCGCGGATCAGCGGCAGGGTGGTGGCGTCACGCTTGCGGTCGCGCGGATCGTCGGGATCCGGCTCGACGGGGTCGGGCGCGCCGCCATAGCGGATCGGCTCGATGTTGGAGCGGCTTCCGGTCAGCAGCAGCCCGTCGAGGCGCGACAGGACGTCATCGATGTCGGCGCGGCCGGCGAGCGCCGGGAGCAGCATCGGCGTGCCTGCGGCCGCGTCATTGACCGCGACGATGTATTTCTCGGCGACCCAATGGGTCGGCCGGTTATTCGCGATCGCCGTGCAGCAGGGCAGTCCGATCAGAGGACGCGCGGACATGATCATCGAGCCTGTGCGCACAACGGCGGCCATGCAAGCGTCATTCCGTCAATGACGCGGAATTAATCGGCCCTTCAGCCGGACAGCGTCAGCCGGGGATGCGGCCCTTGGTCATGCGCGGGTCGATCCACTGGAACATCAGGGGCGAGATCGCCATGCCGAAGCGCGGATCGGTCAGCGTCACCGTCACCGGCCGCGCCTGGGCGTCGACGACGGTCCATTGCCGGAGCTGCATCGGATTGTCGGTGAGGGTCAGGGTGACGCTGCCGAGATCGGCGTGACGGGTCTCGACCATGGTCATGCGCAGCACGCCGGGCTGGCGATCGAACTTTGTCACGGTGACGTCGCCGACCGCCTTGATGTCGGGCCGCAGCAGGAACCAGGCCGGCGTGTCCTCGACCCGCGTCTCGGACAATTGCTCGAGCTTGCTGTCCCAATAATAAATGCCGGCGCCGTCGGCGATGATCATCACCGGCAGCGGCGGATCGTATTGCAGGCGCAATTTGCCGGGGCGCTCGACATACAGCATGCCGGTCGAATCGCTGCCGTCGGCGGCGACCTGCTCGATATGCGATTCCAAGGTATGGATGCCGTTGAGATAGGCGACGATGCGCGCAACATCGGCCTTCGCCGCGTCGTCGAGCTTCGCGGCGACGGGCGCCGCGGCGCGCGCGAGCCGGGGCAGGGCCGCTGTTATGGCGATTGCCGCGGCTATCTTTACGAATTCCCGTCGCTTCAACATCGCGTCCTAATATGGGGTGTGCCGGCGGGCATCAGTAGGGGCGGCCGTTTTTGTGGGTGAAGCGCATCTTGCCGTCGATCACCGCCATGGCGAGATCGTCATCGGGATAGACCACAACCTCGCCCTGCGTGCGGTCGCCGATTTCGAGATAAATCACCTCGCGCGCACCGCGATTCACGAGCTGGTGCGCGTCCCCGCTGCCGGCGCGGAAACCGGCGCAGTCGCCGGGCTTCATCGCGGTTTCGCCGGCATCGGTGATCAGTATCGCCTCGCCCTCGACGATATAGATGAACTCGTCCTGCTTGGCGTGATGATGGCGGATCGACGACACCGCGCCCGGCGCCAGATGCGTCAGATTGACGCCGAAATTCTTGAGACCGAACGCCTCGCCGAGCCGGCGCTTGACGCGGCCCGCAACTTTCGATGCGAACGGCTCGGGATAATTGGTCTTGACCGCTTGCGGCGGCACGTCGGATCCGCGCAGCGCGGTCGGGAATTTGGTTTCGGCCATGTCACCCCTCCGTCAGCGCGGCGCGGATTTTGTCGCGCAGCGCCCCATATTGCGCCGGATCGTAATCGAGCCGCATGTCGCGCCATTTCTCGGTCGGATAGGTCCATACCGGTTGCGTGATGCGGTCGGCCGCCTCCCACTCATAGCGCGGCACGACATGGGCATGCAGCACCGGCGCGGTGTTGCCGTAGATCGCGAAATTGACGCGGCGGGGATGGCACGCGGCGCTGACGGCGCGGCCGAGCCGCGCCATGTCGCCGAGGAAGTCGCGGGCGCGCGCCTCGTCCAGTTCCTCGAGCTTGCCGACCTGCGGCTGCGCGAATAGCACGCACCAGCCTGGCAGGAATTGCGCGTCGTGCAGGAACACGAGGCCCGTTGCCATGCGGCCGACAAACATCGGGTTGTCGCCGCGCTGCGCGGACGCGATCCGGTCGGATTGCCACGAAGAGTTATCGGTCATCAGTCGACAGTTTGTCGGGCGGATAAGAGAAGCGCAATCCGCCGTGAGCGGTAAGGCGGATTAAAATCCGCCCTGCGGGAATTCCACCGAAACCTAATCCGGAATGTCCTGCGCCAGGACTTCGCGCTTGCCGACGTGGTTGGGGGCGGAGATCACGCCCTCCTTTTCCATGCGCTCGATGAGGCGCGCGGCTTTGTTGTAGCCGATCTCGAAGCGGCGCTGGAGGTAAGACGTGGTGGCCCGGCGCTCGCGGCACACCAGCGCCACCGCCTGGTCGTAGAGATCGCCGCTGCCGCCGTCCTCGCCGCCGGCAAGCGCCATCGCGTTCATGTCGGCGTCGTCGTCCTCGGTGATGTCGTCGATGTATGAAGGCGGCGGCCCGTTCTCTTTGAGGAAGCGCACCACCGTCTCGACTTCCTTGTCCGACACGAACGGGCCGTGGACGCGGGTGATGCGGCCGCCGCCCGCCATGTAGAGCATGTCGCCGCGCCCGAGCAATTGCTCGGCGCCGGCCTCGCCCAAAATCGTGCGGCTGTCGATCTTCGATGTGACCTGAAAGGAAATTCGCGTCGGCAGGTTGGCTTTGATGGTGCCGGTGATGACGTCGACCGACGGACGCTGTGTCGCCATCATGATGTGGATGCCGGCGGCGCGCGCCATCTGCGCCAGGCGCTGCACCGCGGCTTCGATGTCCTTGCCCGCGACCAGCATCAGGTCGGCCATCTCGTCGACCACCACCACGATCAGCGGCAGCGGATCGGTCGGGATCGGCTCTTCCTCGAAGCGCGGCCCGCCGGTGTCGGGATCGAAGCCGGTCTGGACGCGATGGGTCAGCACCACGCCCTTGGCGCGCGCTTCCTTGAGGCGCTGGTTGTAGCCGTCGAGATTGCGCACGCCGAGCTTGGTCATGGCGCGATAGCGGCT
>JANWJX010000027.1 GCA_025451725.1 Allostellaceae bacterium | reverse complement strand
CGATCATGGCGCGGCCCGTCGCCTCGAACTCGCGCCGCGTCGCTTCGGCGCCGTCCCAGGCGCGATCGGCCGCGACGAGAGTCGCGCCCGCCTCGAGCAGGCCGAGACTCACCGCCCGCCCGATGCCGCGCGCCGCGCCGGTCACGACCGCGACTGAGCTATCGAGGTTGGACACGACTTTCCCCCACATCCGATAGGTTCATCAGTCACCAAAAAGTTTGTCGGCGTCGTTCCGAGCAAATTCGTTCTGTCGATTGGTAAAGTGTAGAAATTGCAATTTGAATCTCAACGCGCATTGGAACCTCAAGACAAACTTACCTTTGCGCCTCGACGAACGCACGGAGCGCCGCATTGATACGGGTTTGATAGCCCCGGCCGGATTTTCGGAACCGCCGCGACGTCCGGATCGATATGAAGCGTCACCATTTCTTACGGGTCTACAGCACGACGCGTCGTGGCGGTCATGAAAAGTCGCATTCCGGCGGCTTGTGACCGGCGGCTTCGAGGAGGAGCAGATTTCCGCCAAATTCACTACGCAAAAAGCGAGGAAAAAGCCAAAAAATCATTCCAAAAAGCCAAAAAATGCCAATATTCTGCCCAATATTGGCGGCGACCAGCGGATCTTGACAAACGACCGCGTAATGCGTATATTCGGGTGCGCGGCGGCGTCGGAAAGGAGATCGGGACGGGGGCGAACGGCATGGCGGCCGGAACATTAAAATTACAAAACGAACCCAATTTTTCGCGGCGGATCAACAATGCGTCCGGAAAAAACCAATCGGAAAGCCAATCCAATCGCCGATGCGAGCCTTGGGCGCGCGCGATTGCCTCGTCGCGCAACGCACCCTATGTTCCGCCCACACCCCCATGACCGATCTTTCGCACATCCGCAATTTCGCGATCATCGCGCATATCGACCACGGCAAGTCGACGCTGGCCGACCGCCTCATCCAGTTCTGCGGCGGCCTCACCAACCGCGAGATGAAGGAACAGGTGCTCGACAGCATGGATATCGAGCGCGAGCGCGGCATCACCATCAAGGCGCAGACCGTGCGCCTGCCCTACACCGCCAAGAACGGCGAGACCTATGAGCTGAACCTCATGGATACGCCGGGGCATGTCGATTTCGCCTATGAGGTGAGCCGCTCGCTCGCCGCGTGCGAAGGCTCGCTGCTCGTGGTCGATGCCAGCCAGGGCGTCGAGGCCCAGACCCTCGCCAATGTCTATCAGGCGATCGACGCCGGGCACGAAATCGTGCCGGTGCTCAACAAGATCGACCTGCCCGCCGCCGAACCCGCGCGCGTCAAGGAGCAGATCGAGGACGTGATCGGTCTCGACGCATCCGACGCGGTCGAAATCTCCGCCAAGACCGGCCTCAACATCGAGGCGGTGCTCGAGGCGCTGGTGACGCGCCTGCCGCCGCCCAAGGGCGACGAGGCCGCGCCGTTAAAGGCCCTCTTGGTCGATAGCTGGTACGACTCTTACCTCGGCGTCGTCATTCTGGTGCGGGTGCGCGACGGCGTGCTCAAGGCCGGACAGAAAATCCGCCTGATGGCGACCGGCGCGTCGCATCAGGTGGAGCGCGTCGGCGTGTTCACGCCCAAGCAGCAGATTCTCGACCGGCTCGGCCCCGGCGAGATCGGCTTTATCACCGCCGGCATCAAGACGGTCGCCGATTGCAAGGTCGGCGACACCATCACCGAGGAACGCCGTCCCGCCACCGAACCGCTGCCCGGCTTCAAGCCGTTGCAGCCCGTCGTGTTCTGCGGCCTGTTCCCGACCGATTCCGCGCAGTACGAACATCTGCGCGACAGTCTCGGCAAGCTCCGCCTCAACGACGCGAGCTTCGAATACGAGCCGGAGACCTCGGCGGCGCTCGGGTTCGGTTTCCGCTGCGGTTTCCTCGGATTGCTCCATCTCGAAATCATCCAGGAGCGATTGGAACGCGAGTTCGATCTCGATCTGATCTCGACCGCGCCGAGCGTGGTCTATCGCGTGCACCTCACCAACGGCGACGTGATGTCGCTGCACAATCCGGTCGACATGCCCGACCCGGTGCGCATCGACCATATCGAGGAACCCTGGATCAAGGCGACGATCCTCGTCCCCGATGCGCATTTGGGCGACATCCTCAAACTGTGCGAGGAGCGGCGCGGCGTGCAGGTCGATCTCACCTATGTCGGCAATCGCGCCATGGTGGTCTATCGCCTGCCGTTGAACGAGGTGGTGTTCGATTTCTACGACCGGCTGAAGTCGGTCAGCCGTGGCTATGCCAGTTTCGACTACGCCATCGAGGGCTATCAGGAAGGCGACCTCGTCCTTCTCAACATCCTCGTCAACGGCGAGCCGGTGGACGCGCTTGCCATCATCGTTCATCGCGGCAACGCGGAAAAACGCGGCCGCGCCTTGTGCGAGCGGCTCAAGGATTTGATTCCCCGCCAATTGTTCCAGATCGCGATCCAGGCGGCGATCGGCGGCAAAGTTATCGCGCGCGAGACGGTGAAGGCGTTGCGCAAGGACGTGCTGGCGAAATGCTATGGCGGCGACGTCACGCGCAAGCGCAAGCTGCTCGAGAAGCAGAAAGAGGGCAAGAAGCGGATGCGTCAGTTCGGCCAGGTCGAAATTCCGCAGTCCGCCTTTCTCGCCGCGCTTAAAATGGGCGATGAATGACGATTAACATTTGCCCTGCGCCGCCCGGCGGCACTAAGGTTTCGGGCGCGGAGTTCGGTAATGAATATCGGAAAGCTGCTCGGGTTTCTGCTGCTGATCGTCGCCGCGATCACGTTCCTGCGCGATGCGCTCGACTGGTACGATAGCGGATATCTCCAAACCCTCTCAGGCGACCAACTATGGTTGAGCCTCGCGCCCGATAGCTATCAGTCGGTGCAGGAGTGGTCGTCCGAGAATCTTTCCATCGTGTGGGACCCGGTCGCGACCACGATCCTCGCCGCGCCCGCCTTCGTTTCGTCGGGCGTGCTCGGCATCTTGTTCTTGCTCGCCTCGCGCAAGCGCAAGAAAAAGACCCGCCGCCCCGGCAGCCATCTGCGCCAGGTCTATGGGTGACCGTGGCGGCTTTAGCGCCGCCGCTTCTTCGCCTTCGCCTTCGCTTTTGTTTTCGGCTTCGCCTTCGCCTTCGGCTTGGCTTTCGCCTTGGCCTTCGGTTTTGCCTTCGCCTTTTTCGCGGCCTTGCGCGCCGGGCGCGCCGCGGCGGCTGGCGCCGGCTGGGCATGGCGCTGACTCAGCCCATAGCGGTTGCCGAGCGGATCGGTGAATTGCGCAAGAATGGTCTCCTGTCCCGGCGCGCCGCCGATATTGATTTTCGGCATCGCGACCGTGCCGCCGGCCGCGACCGCCTTCGCCAGCGCGGCGTCGACGTCGTCGACCTCGACATAAAACGTGATGTGGCCGTCGCCGAACGGACCCGGCGCGGCGATGCCGCCCTGGATGCCGTAATCCTTGGCGCCGGTATCGACCATGCCGTAATTCATCGGGTTGGCGGTGTTGATCGCCCAATCGAACACATCGGCGAAGAATTTCTGAATTTGCGCTGCTTCCGGATGAATGATCTCAAAATGCACCACGCGATTTGCCATCGACCCCTCCCTGTATCGCTCGCGACAGCCAGATATCGGAATATACAACACGCAACTCGTTCCCCCATCACGATTCAGCGACGCCATGCCGATTTCACCGCGTGATCGGCCGTCGCCCAACCATGACGAGCGGCGCTTCGGCGCGCCCGACATGCTCATCATGCATTACACCGGCATGACAAGCGCCCAGGCCGCGATCGACCGGCTGTGCGACCCGGTGGCGCGGGTCAGTTCGCACTATGTGGTCGAGGAAGGCGGTGCGGTTTGGCGGCTGGTTCCGGAGGAACGCCGCGCCTGGCATGCCGGCGACAGCGGATGGGCCGGGCGGCGCGACATCAACGCCTGTTCCATCGGCATCGAGATCGTCAATCCTGGCCACGAATTCGGCTATCGGCCGTTCCCCGAGGCGCAGATCCGCGCGGTCGAGGAACTTTCGCGGGAGATCATTGCCCGCTGGCACGTTCCGGCCCGCTTCGTGCTCGGCCATTCCGACGTCGCGCCGCACCGCAAGCAGGACCCGGGCGAGCTGTTCCCGTGGCAGCGCCTCGCCGGCGCCGGTATCGGTCTGTGGCCCGACTTCGCTCGGGCCATGGCGCCGCCTGAAACCGTGACGCAGATTCAGGGGGCGCTTGCCGCCGTTGGCTACGATCTGCCGGCGACCGGCACGCTCGACGAGCGCACGGTTCAGGTGCTGATCGCATTCCAGCGACATTTCCGTCCGGAAAATTGCGACGGCCTGGCCGACGATGAAACGCGGCGGCGGATCGCCGCCGTCGCGGCATCGGTTTGACAGGCGGCCGCAGCACACCCTTATATACCGCTGCCAGATGGCCGGATGGCCGCGCTTCGGCGTCACAGGCGAAGCGAGGAAAGTCCGGGCTCCATGGAAACACGGTGCCGGCTAACGGCCGGCGGGGGCGACCCCAGGGAAAGTGCCACAGAAACATACCGCCTATCGAAGCCTTCGGGCGGCGAGGCAAGGGTGAAATGGTGCGGTAAGAGCGCACCGCGCTTCCGGCAACGGCGGCGGCAGGGCAAACCCCACCGGGAGCAAGACCAAGTAGGGATGGCCGGCCTGCCGCAAGGCGAGGCCGGGTGCGTTTCCGCATCGCCATCCGGGTCGGTCGCGCGAGGCGCTTGGCGACAAGCGTCCCAGAGGAATGGCCATCCCCCGCCGCAAGGCGGGGACAGAACCCGGCTTACAGGCCATCTGGCAATCATTTCCAACAGGTGTTCCATTACATGACCAAGCTCGCCGAAGCGAAGACCGGGGCGCGTTTCGCCACGGCCGCCTGGACCGCCGCCGCGATCGCGGTCATCGGGTTCAATCTGCGGCCCGCCGTCAGCGGCGTCGGCCCGATCCTCGCCGAGATATTGCGCGCGCTCGACACCGGCCCCATCGTCGCGGGCATTCTGACCACCGCGCCGGTGATCTGTTTCGGCATTGTCGGGCCGGTGACGCCCGGCCTTGCCCATCGTTTCGGCACCGAGCGCGTGATCCTCATGAGTCTCGGCGCGCTGACAATCGGCACCGCGATCCGCGGGCTCGGCGGCATCGATTTGCTGTTGCTCGGCATGGCTGTCGCCGGTCTTGCCATCGGCATGGTCAACGTGCTGCTGCCCGCTGTCATCAAGCAGGATTTCCCGACGCGCATCGGCGCCCTGACCGGGCTATACACCAGTGCTCTCTGCGTCGGGGCCGCCAGCGCCGCGCTGGCGACGCCGCCGTTCGAACGCGCGGTGCATGGCGACTGGCGCGCCGGCCTCGTGCTGTGGGCGCTGCCGGCCGCGATCGCGGCCGTGATCTGGCTGCCACAACTGGCGCGCCGCCGACCCACCGACCGGCGCCAGGCCGGCCTGCGGCACGATCTCTGGCGCAACGCCCTCGCCTGGCAGGTCACGCTGTTCATCACCGCTCTGACCTCGCTTGCTTATTCGATGTTCGCCTGGGGTCCGAAACTGCTGCAGGACCGCGGCATGAGCGTCGACGGCAGCGCCGAGCAGATGGCGCTGTGTTTCGGCATTCAGGCCCTTAGCGGCTTTTTCGTCCCGCTATGGGGCGCGCGGCGCGGCGATCAGCGCGTCTTAGCCGTGATCACCGCCGCGATGTCGTGCCTCGGCCTGTTCGGCTGGATTTTCGCGCCGCTCGGCAGCGCCTTTATCTGGTCGATCCTGTGCGGTATCGGCCAGGGCGGTGCATTCGGCCTGGCGCTGGCGCTGATCGGGCTGCGCGCCGGGAGCGCCCAAACCGCAGCCCGCCTCTCCGGCATGGCCAACACGGTCTGCTATATCGCCGGCGGCCTCGCCGGCCCGTTCGCGGTCGGGCTGGTCCATCAGATCACCGGCGGCTGGGCGGGGGTGGCGGTCTTGTTCGCCCTGATGGCCGGGGTCGGCATGGTGGCCGGACTGGGCGCGGGCCGGAAACTGGTCGTCGATCGCCGCCCGCTTGACCATTCCATCCCAATAAGAACACAACAAGAACTTAAGAAAATGCCTTAACAATTCGTGTTTTGTTCTGAAAATCGTGCTATAAGTATCGATAATTCCGAGAGAAACTCGGTTTTTGGGCTGGATTCAATTTGACCGCCCATGATTTCCCATGATATCCCAGGCAGTCTCAATCGCCGAGGCGCCGCGATTCGGTCAATGCGCGCGCGGCACCCCGAAGGTTGCGACAGGCAAGCCGGTGCGGGGTCAGGGCGAGCAGTGGCTCTTTTCGTATCAAATTTCACCAACAAGATCGACCGCAAGGGCCGCGTGTCGGTCCCGGCGCCGTATCGCCAGATTTTGGCCGCGAAGGGCTCGGACGTCGTGCTGGTGTACCCGCACCCCAAGCACCCCGCGATCGAAGGCAGCGGCACGGACTGGCTCGAGGATTACGCAACGCGCCTGAACCAACTGCCCGAATATGACGCGGATCGCGATGCACTCCAGGCGCTGTTCAGCCAGGTCAGCCAGGTCGGGACCGACAGCGAAGGGCGCATCATCCTGCCCGAGGCGCTGACCGCTCATGCCGGACTCGGCGAAACCGCGATCTTCGTCGGCACCGGCCACAAGTTCGAGATTTGGGAACCCGGCCGTTACGCCGAGCATCTCGCCCAGCAGCAGGCGCGCATCCGCGAGCGGAACCTGACCGTGCCGCCACTCAACCGCGCTACCGGAGCCGCGTCATGAGCGGACCACAGAACGGTCACGAAACCGTCCTGCTGGCCACCACCGTGACGCTGCTCGCGCCGCGCGCCGGCGCAACCTATGTCGATGGCACGTTTGGCGGCGGCGGTTTGAGCGAGGCGATCCTCGCCGCCGCGTCGTGCCGCGTCATCGCCATCGACCGCGACCCGTCGGCGATCGCTGCCGGCACCGCGTTGGCTGAGCACAGTCGCGGCCGCCTCACACTCGTCGAAGGCCGCTTCGGCGCAATGGACGAATTGCTGGCGTCGCGCGGCATCAGCGCGGTGGACGGCATCGCGCTCGATCTTGGCGTTTCCTCGATGCAAATCGACCGGGCGGAGCGCGGCTTTTCGTTCCGTTTCGACGGCCCGCTCGACATGCGCATGGGCGCGGACGGCGCGCGCGCCGAGGACCTGGTCAACAATCTCTCCGAGCGCGAACTCGCCGACATAATCCATCGCTATGGCGAGGAACGTCACGCCCGCCGCGTCGCGCGCGCCATCGTCGCGGCGCGGCCGCTGCATCGCACTGCCGAACTCGCGGCGGTGGTGCGCAAGACCGTGCCGCAGCACGGGCCGGGCATCGACCCCGCCACCCGCACCTTCCAAGCCCTGCGCATGGAAGTGAACGACGAGCTGGGCGAGCTCGACCGCGCCCTCGCGGCCGCCGAGCGTTTGCTGGCGCCGGGCGGCAGGCTAGTGGTGATTGCGTTTCATTCGCTCGAAGACCGTCAGGTCAAAAGTTTTCTCGGCGCGCGCAGCACGCCTCCCGCTGTGTCGCGTCACCGTCCCGCCGGACCGCATCGCGACCCGAGCTTTCGCCTTCTTACTCGGCGTCCGGTGCGGCCCGGCGAGGACGAGATTTTCCGCAACCCGCGCGCCCGCTCGGCCCGGCTTCGCGCCGCCGAGCGCACCGCTGCCCCTTCCTGGGGAGAAGCCGCATGATGCGCGTGAGCACATTGATCTGGGTGATGCTGGTGGCCCTGTCCGGATACGCCATGTTCCAGGTGAAGGCTGAAGTCGGCCGGCTCGACAATCAGCTCGCCGCCGCCAACCGGCAGATCGCCGACGACCGCAGCGAGATCCGCACGCTCAACATTGAATGGGCGATGCTGAACCAGCCGGCGCGGCTCGACGCGCTGAGCAAACACGTGCTGCAACTCGCGCCGATCCGTACCTATGTCCTCGGCTCGCTCGACCAGCCGCCGCTGCGCGAGGACGCGGCACCGTCTTCGCCGGCGCCCACAACGCCGATTGCCAGTAGCGGCGCGCAGGTCGCCGAAGTCTCGTTCAAGGCCAAGCCATGAGCCAGACCCCGAAGCACGACGACAATCCCTGCCGGCCGATCCACATCAAGCCAGTGCTGTGCGCGCCGGCGCCGACCGACGGGCCGGGCCGCTCCGCGCTCGAGATCTGCCACACGCGCCTCGTCGTGGCCGGCGCGCTGTTCGTCCTCGCCTTTCTGCTGATCGCCGGGCAACTCGTCGACGTGATGGAGTTGAAATCGCCGGACAAGAAGGAAGCGCGCAACAAAGGCGCCGCCGAGCATGTCGCGTCGGGCCGCGCCGACATCGTCGACCGCAACGGCGTGCTGCTCGCGACCACGCTCGACATGCCGTCGCTCTATGCCAACCCGAAACAAATTTCGGACAAAGGCCGCGTCGCCAACGAACTGGCGCAGATCTTCCCGGAACTGACCGCGGAAAAGCTGATCGACGCGTTCGACAAACCCAATCTCAGCTTCGTCTGGGTCAAACACGATCTGACGCCGCGCCAGGTTCTCGCCGTCAACGCGCTGGGCGAGCACGGATTGCAATTCCTCACCGAGGAGCGGCGCGTCTATCCCAAGGGCAATCTGCTCTCGCACGTCGTCGGTTTCGTGAACACCGACGGCAAGGGCATGGCGGGCATCGAAGCCGGCCTCGAAAAGCGCATCAAGTCCGACCCGTCGCCGGTGCGGCTGTCGGTCGATACGCGGATTCAGTTCATCCTGCGCAGCGAAATTCTCAATCAGATGGCGGCGTTCGACGCCAAGCGCGGCTTCGGCATCGTGATGAACGTGCGCAACGGCGAGGTGCTGGCGTTGTCGTCGCTGCCGGACTTCGACCCGAATAACCTGAGCACTTCAACGCCGGACCAGCTCTACAACCACGCCACCTTCGGCGTCTACGAAATGGGCTCGGTGTTCAAGATCTTTAATACCGCGATGCTGCTGTCGAGCGGCCTCGCCACCATGGACACCAAGTTCGACGCGACCAACCCGATCCATATCGGGCGCTTCACGATCCACGACGATCACCCGCAGCGCCGCTGGCTGTCGGTCGCCGAAGTGTTCCAGTATTCGTCCAACATCGGCTCGGCCAAGGAAGCGCTCGCTGCCGGCATTCCGCGCCAGGAGGATTTTCTCGGCAAGCTGGGCCTGCTCAACACACCTAAGTTCGAGCTGCCCGAGGTCGCGGCGCCGCACATTCCTTCGCCGTGGCACGAAGTCAATTTGATGACGGTGGCGTTCGGCCACGGCATCTCGGTGTCGCCGTTGCAGATGGCGAGCGCGGTCAGTGCCGTGGTCAACGGTGGTCTGCTCTATCGACCGACCTTGGTCGCCGGCGAGGATCAGCCCACCGGCCAGCGCGTGCTGTCGCCGCAAATCTCGGACGAGATGCGACGCCTGTTGCGTCTCGTCGTCACCAGCGGCACCGGCCGGTTTGCCGCCGCGCCCGGGTATCTGGTCGGCGGCAAGACTGGCACGGCCGAAGAAGTGGCGAACGCCGGCTATGCCCGCAAACAGCTTCTGTCGTCGTTCGTCGGCGTGTTCCCGATCAACGATCCGCAATATGTCGTGATCATTTCCATCGACCAGCCGCACGGCAACAAGTCCTCTTACGGCTATGCCACCGCGGGTTGGGTCGCGGCGCCGGGCGTCAGCCACATCATCGAGCGGATGGCGCCACTCGTCGGTATTCATCCGATCGACGAAGATTCGCCCGAAATCCGCCGTGCTTTGATGATCGATATGCCCGTCCCTGAGGGGCGGAAACTTGCGGCTGAGTGAGCTAATGAATGGGGAAGGCGGCATCGCCATCATTGCGCCGCCCGGCGATCCCGAGATTCGCGGCCTGAGTTTGGATTCACGGCGCGTCGAGGATGGATTCGTCTTCGCCGCGCTGCCCGGCACAAATACCGACGGCAAGCAATTCGTCGACGACGCCGTGGCGCGCGGCGCCGTGGTAATCCTGACCGACGACCCCAGGAGCTATGACGCGCTGACCCAGCGCACGCCGCCGGTCACAGTGGTCGGCGACCCTAACCCGCGCCGACGCATCGCGCGTATGGCGGCACGATTCTATCGTCCGCAGCCCGAGACCGTCGCGGCCGTCACCGGCACCAACGGCAAAACCTCGGTCACGGTATTCACCCGCCAGCTCTGGCAGGGAATAGGCTGGCCGGCCGCGAGCCTCGGCACCATCGGCATCGTCGCACCTGGCTTCGCGCGTTCGGGCTCGCTCACCACACCAGACCCGATCACGCTTCATTCCGAGCTCAACGCGCTGGCACAAAGCGGCATCGATCACGTCGCCATCGAAGCCTCGAGTCACGGCCTCGACCAGTTCCGTCTCGACGGGCTGAAGCCGAAGGCCGCCGCCTTCACCAACCTGACGCGCGACCATCTCGATTACCACCACGACATGGCTTCGTATCGCGCCGCCAAGACGCGGCTGTTCACCGAGCTTTTGGCGCGCGACGGTACGGCGGTGGTCAATCTCGACGACGAGACCGGCGCCGAGCTGGCCCTGATGTGCGCCGCGCGCGGCCTTCATGTCACCGGCTATGGCCGGCACGCCAAGGCGGCGCTGCGCCTCATCGCGGCGAAACCGACTGCGGCCGGCCAGGAACTCACCCTCGATCTGATGGGCGCACGCCACGATGTCGCGTTGCCGCTGATCGGCGAATTTCAGGCCATGAACGTACTCGCGGCGCTCGGCCTTGCGGTTGCCACCGGCGCCGATCTCGCGCGCGCCGTCGCGCTGGTGCCGTCGCTGCAGGGCGCACCGGGCCGCATGGAACGAGTCGGGACGCACCCCTCGGGCGCACCGATCCTGGTCGATTACGCGCATACGCCCGACGCGCTCGAGAACGCGCTCAAATCGCTGCGCGGTCATTGCGCCGGCCGCATCGTCGTGGTGTTCGGCGCCGGCGGCGACCGCGACACCGGCAAGCGGCCGCAAATGGGCGCCGTCGCCAAGCTGCTCGCCGACATCGTCATCGTCACCGACGACAATCCGCGCGGCGAAGATCCCGCTTCGATCCGCCGCGCCATCCTCGCGGCCTGCCCCGGCGCCATCGAGATCGGCGACCGTGCCGACGCGATCCGCCGCGGCCTCGCCATGCTGCGCGCGGGCGACGCGCTGCTGCTCGCGGGCAAGGGGCACGAGACGGGACAGATTATCGCCGGCAAGACCTTGCCGTTCTCGGACGCCGACGTGGCGCGCGCCGCGCTGGCGGAATTGGGTAGCGCCGCATGACCGCGCTCTGGACCGCCGCCGACGCCGACAGCGCCACGGGCGGCACCAGCACGCGAGCATGGCAGGCGTCAGGCGTTTCGATCGACAGCCGCAGTCTCGCGCGCGGCGATTTGTTTGTGGCGCTCGCCGGCCCGCGGGTCGACGGGCATGATTTTTTGGGGGACGCGTTCGCTCATGGAGCTAGCGCGGCCGTGGTGCATCGCCGCCCCCCCGGCAGTGACAATGAGCTGCCTCTCCTCATTGTCCGTGACACCATGGCCGCGTTAGGCGATCTGGGTGCCGCCGCGCGCAAGCGCAGCGGCGCCCGGATTGTCGCCGTCACCGGTAGCGTCGGCAAAACCGGCACCAAGGAAGCGCTGCGGCAGGCGCTCGGCCGGCTCGGCCCGATCCACGCTTCCGCCGGCAGCCTCAACAATCAATGGGGCGTGCCGCTCTCGCTTTCCCGCATGCCGCGCGACGCGCGTTTCGGCGTGTTCGAGCTCGGCATGAACCATCCGGGCGAGATCGAGGCGCTGTCGAAACTGGCGCGGCCGCATGTCGCCCTCATCACCACCGTCGAACCGGCGCATCTCGGCTTCTTCTCCTCGGTCGCCGCTATCGCCGACGCCAAGGCGGAGATTTTTCGCGGCATGGACGGCAACGGCGCCGCCGTGCTGAACCGCGACAACGAATGGTACGGCAGGCTCGAAGCCGCCGCGCGCGCCGCCGGCCTAAGCCGTATAATTGGCTTCGGCGCCCATGACGATGCGACGGTCCGGCTGGTCGACTGCCATCTGCATGCCACCGCCAGCGCCGTCGCCGTGTCGATCGAAGGCGAGATTTTCGATTATTGCATCGGCTCGCCCGGCCGGCATTGGGTGATGAACAGTTTGGGCGTGCTCGGCGTCGTGCGCGCGCTGGGCGGCGACATCGCCGCCACCGCGGGCGCCTTCGCGCAATTGAGGCCGCTCGACGGCCGCGGCCGCCGCCATCGCGTCAGTCTGGCCCAAGGCGACGCCGAGTTGATCGACGAAAGCTACAATGCCAGTCCGGCGTCGATCCGCGCCGCCGTCGCGGTGCTGGCCACGAGCAGACCCGGGCCCGGCGGCCGCCGCATCGCGGTGCTGGGCGACATGCTGGAAATGGGCGACCGCGCCCCCGAGCTTCACGCCGCCCTGGCCCAACCGCTGGCCGAGGCCAAGATCGACCTAGTCTTCACCGTCGGCGAAGCGATGGCGTCGCTCGACCGCGCGTTGCCCAAGGCGATGCGCGGCGGCCACGACGCCGATTCCGCCGCGATGGCCGAGCGGATCGCCGCGACGCTGCGCCCCGGCGACGTCGTTTCGGTCAAGGGCTCGCGCGGCATCCGCATGGACAAGATCGTGTCGCGGCTGACGGCAGCGCCGGCGCTGACGGCCAAAGGCTGAGAGATGCTGTACGAGATTCTGCCGCGCTTCTCCGATTTCTTCACGCCCTTCAACCTGTTCCGGTATCTGACCTTCCGTTCGGGCGGCGCGCTGGTGACGGCGCTGGTGATCGCGTTCTGGGCGGGGCCGCGCATCATCGCCTGGCTCAAATCGAAACAGGCCGAAGGCCAGCCGATCCGCCTCGACGGCCCGGCCGATCATCTGGTGCGCAAGCGCGGCACGCCGACCATGGGCGGATTCCTGATCCTCCTCGCCCTGATCGTCTCGACCCTGCTGTGGGCCGACCTGACTAACCGCTATGTCTGGGTGGTGCTGGCGGTGACGGTGGCGTGCGGCGGCATCGGTTTCATCGACGACTACCAGAAACTGACCAAGCGCTCGTCGCGTGGCCTGTCGAGCCGGATGAAATTCCTGCTGCAATTGTTCATCGGCGGCTGCGCGGCCATCGCGGTGATGTGGATTTCGCCGAATGACCTGTCGGCGCGGCTCGCGGTGCCGTTCGCCAAGAATTTCATGATCAACCTTGGCTGGTTCTTCGTGCCGTTCGGCATGATCGTGGTCGCCGGCTTTTCCAACGCGGTGAACCTGACCGACGGGCTCGACGGGCTTGCCATCGTGCCGTCGATGATCGCGGCCGGGGTGTTCGCGCTGATCGCGTACCTGGTCGGCAATCTGATCTTTTCCAACTACTTGCAGATCCATCACGTCCCCGGCGCAGGCGAGCTCGGCATTTTCTGCGCGGCGATGTGCGGCGCGGGCCTGGGCTTCCTGTGGTTCAACGCGCCACCGGCCATGGTCTTCATGGGCGACACCGGCTCGCTGGCGATCGGCGGGGCGCTGGGCGCCGTCAGCCTCGTGACCAAGCATGAACTCGTATTGGTCATTGTCGGCGGGTTGTTCGTGCTCGAGACCGTGTCGGTGATCGTGCAGGTGGCGAGCTTCAAGCTGACCGGACGCCGCGTTTTCATGATGGCGCCGCTGCACCACCATTTCGAAAAAAAGGGCTGGCAGGAACCGACCATCGTCATTCGGTTCTGGATAATCGCGTCGATCCTGGCGATCGGCGGTCTATCGACGTTGAAATTGCGATGATCGAGGTTGAGAGCTTCAAGGGCGACACAGTTGCGGTAATGGGGTTGGCGCGGTCGGGGCTAGCGGCCGCCGAAGCCCTATTGGCGGGCGGCGCGCAAGTGCTGGCCTGGGACGATTCGCCCGGCCGGCGCGATACGGCGCAAAAACGCGGCCTTCCGCTCGCCGACCTCGCCGAGACGGATTTTGCCAGGGTCAAGGCCCTGGTCCTGTCGCCCGGCATCCCCCACACTTTCCCCAAGCCCAACCCAGTCGCGGCGGCGGCGAAGCGCGCCGGCACGCCGATCGTCGGCGATATCGAGCTCCTGGCCCTGTCCTGCCCCGAGGCGCGCTATGTCGGCGTCACCGGCACCAACGGCAAATCCACCACCACTGCGCTGATCGGCCATATCGTCGGCGCCGCCGGCCGCAAAGTGCAGGTCGGCGGCAATCTCGGCACGCCGGCCCTGACCCTGGCGCGACTCGGTCGCGACGGCACCTATGTGCTCGAACTTTCCTCCTATCAACTCGAACTGATCGACCGCGCCGGCTTCGATGTCGCGGTCTGGCTCAACCTGACCCCGGACCATCTCGACCGGCACGGCGGGATGGCGGGCTACGTCTCCGCCAAACGCCGCATCTTCAGAACGCGACGCGGCAACCAAGTCGCGGTGATCGGCGTCGACGACGAGACGAGCCGAGCCGTCGCGGACGCCGTGTCGCGCGAGAATTCTTGGAATGTCACCCGAATCTCGGTTATCAGCCGAGTCACGGGGGGCGTGTTCGTCGAAGACGGCAGTTTGTTTGACGATTTAGGACGAAGCGCCGAAAAAGTGATGGATTTGAAAGACGTGCCGCTCCTCCCGGGGCGGCACAATTGGCAGAATGCCGCCGCCGCCTATGCCGCGACGCGTGCGTTGGGGCTTGCCCGCGCCGATATCGTCGCGGGGATCGCGAGCTTCCCCGGCCTCAAACACCGGCAGGAGCCGGTCGCGACCGTTTCGGGCGTGCGTTTCGTCAACGACTCGAAGGCGACCAACGCCGACGCGACGTCGAAGGCGCTCGCCTGCTATGAGTCGGTCTACTGGATCGCTGGCGGCGTGCCGAAGGAAGGCGGGATCACGGAACTCGCGCCGTTCTTCCCACGCATCCGACGCGCCTTCCTGATCGGCCAGGCGGCCCCGGATTTCGCCGCGACGCTCGGCGGCGCGGTGCCGCATGAGATCGACGTCACGCTCGACAAGGCGGTCGCCGCGGCCTTCGCCGCCGCCAAGGCCGAGCGCGGAATCGTGCTGCTGTCGCCGGCCTGCGCGTCGTTCGACCAGTTCACCGATTTCGAAGCGCGCGGCGAAGCGTTCCGCGCGCTGGTCGCTTCCTTGCCGGGGGCGCCATGAAATACGCCCGCACCGATCAAAGCGCGGTGGCGCAATGGTGGTGGACCGTCGACCGCTGGACGCTGGTGGCGCTGGCGGCGCTGATCGGGCTCGGCGCGCTGATGATCATGGCGTCGTCGCCGGCCGTCGCGATCCGCATCCACGCCTCGACCCCGCAATATTTCGTCCATCACTATCTCATCGAGCTGCCGATCGCGCTGGCGGTGATGTTCTCGGTGTCGCTGATGAGCCCGCGCGACGTCCGCCGCCTGGCGCTCGTCGTGTTTGTCGTGTTCGTCCTCGGCCTCGCTTACACGCTGGTCGGCGGCATGGAGATCAAGGGCGCGCGCCGCTGGATTGCGCTACCGTTCGTGTCCTTGCAGCCGTCGGAATTCGTCAAGCCGTGCTTCGCGGTGCTGGCGGCGTGGCTGTTCGCCCAGCACAAGCTCACCCCGAAATTCCCCGGCCAGTGGATCGCGATCCTGCTGCTGTTCGGCATCGTCGGCCTGCTCATCAAGCAGCCCGATCTCGGCATGGCGGTGGTGGTGACCGCCGTGTTCTTCATCCAGTTCTTCCTGGCGGGCCTCAATCTGTTCTGGGTGGTCGCGTTCGTGATGGCGGGCGGCGGCGCGATGGTCGGCGCCTATGTCGCCCTGCCCCATGTCACCAGCCGCGTCGACCGTTTCCTCGATCCGACGGCGAGCAACTCCTACCAGATCCATCGCGCCATGGACGCCTTCATGAATGGCGGTCTGTGGGGACGCGGCCCGGGCGAAGGCACGATGAAACAATTCCTGCCCGACGCCCATGCCGACTTCGTCTTCGCCGTCGCCGGCGAGGAGCTGGGCCTGATCGTGTGCCTCCTGATCGTGGCGCTGTTCGGCTTCATCGTGCTGCGCGGCTTCTCGCGCCTGATGCAGGAGAACAATCTCTTCGTCGTGCTGGCCGCCACCGGCCTCTTCGTCCAGTTCGGCCTGCAGGCCGTCATCAACATGGCGTCGTCGCTGGAACTGATGCCGACCAAGGGCATGACGCTGCCGTTCATTTCCTATGGCGGTTCGTCGCTGGTGGCACTCGGCCTGACCATGGGCATGGCGCTGGCGCTTACCCGCCGCCGCTTCGGAGGCGAGACGTGAGCGGCAAGAAGCTCATCGCGCTCGCGGCGGGCGGCACCGGCGGCCACTTGTTCCCCGCCGAGGCGCTGGCGCGCGAGCTGATGACGCGCGGCTATCGGGTCGCGCTCATCACCGACCGGCGCGGCCAGACATTCGGCGACAAAATCGGCGTCGAGCTGCACCGCATCCGCGCCGGCCGGCTCGAAGCCGGCCTCACGGGGAAAGTCGTCGCCGTCGCCGAGATGGCGCTCGGCACGCTCGGCGCGCAGCGTTTGCTGAAGCGCCTGGTGCCTGCCTGCGTCGCCGGCTTCGGCGGCTATCCGTCGGTGCCGACCATGATCGCGGCATCGCGTCTCGGCCTGCCGAGCCTGATCCACGAGCAGAACGCGCTCCTGGGCCGTGCCAACCGGTTGCTTGCGGCCCGCGTCGCGCGCATTGCCACCTCGTTCGCCGAGACCCAGGGCATCCGCCCGCGCGACCGCGCCAAGGTGCAGCTCACCGGCAATCCGGTGCGGCCCGCCATCGCGATGATGCGCGGCGTCTCCTATCCCGCCATTGCCGCCGACGCGCCCTTCAATATCCTGGTGCTGGGCGGAAGCCAGGGCGCGCGCATCCTCAGCGCCGTGGTGCCGCGCGCGATCGCCGCGCTCGATCCGGCCATCCGTCAACGCATCGAGATCGCGCAGCAGGCACGCCCCGAGGACATCGAGGCGGCGCGCCGGATCTATCGCGACCACGCCATCGCCGCCGAGACCTCAACCTTCTTCGACGACGTGCCGGCGCGGCTCGCCGGCGCGCATCTGGTGATTTCGCGCGCCGGCGCCTCGACCGTCGCCGAGCTCGGCGCGGTCGGCAGGCCCGCGATTCTGGTGCCGTTCGCCGCCGCCGCCGAGGATCATCAGACCCTCAATGCGCGCGCCTTCGCCGCCAACGGCGCCGCTTGGGTGATGACGGAACAGGAATTCACGCCGGACGCGCTGGCGGCGCGCCTCGCATCGCTGATGGGCGACGCGGCGCGTCTCGCGCAGGCCGCCGCTTCCGCCAATTCGCAAGGCCGGCCGCAGGCGGCGCACGACCTCGCCGATCTCGTCGACCGGCTCGCAGGCGGCGCCAACGGCAACGGCAGCCACGCGCCGCTGGAAAGGCGGGCGGCATGAAGACCCTGCCTCTTCATATCGGCACCATCCATTTCGTCGGGATCGGCGGCATCGGCATGAGCGGCATCGCCGAAATCCTGCACAATCTCGGCTATCGCGTGCAGGGCAGCGACGTCGCCGACGGCGGCAACGTGCGGCGTCTGCGCGCGCTCGGTATCCGCGTCGAAGTCGGCCACCGCGCCGAGAATCTCGACGCCGCGCAGGTCGTGGTCGTGTCCTCGGCGGTGAAGCCGGACAATCCCGAAGTAGTCGCGGCGCGCGCGCGTCTCATTCCCGTGGTGCGGCGCGCCGAGATGCTGGGCGAGCTGATGCGCCTCAAATGGTCCATCGCGGTTGCCGGCACACACGGCAAGACCACCACCACCTCGATGATCGGCGCCTTCCTGGACGAGGCCGGGCTCGATCCGACCGTGATCAACGGCGGCATCATCAACGCCTACGGAACCAACGCGCGTCTTGGCGCCGGCGACTGGATGGTGGTCGAGGCGGACGAAAGCGACGGCACCTTCGTCAAATTGCCGGCGACCATCGCGGTCGTCACCAACATCGACCCCGAGCATCTCGATCATTGGGGCGATTTCGACGCGCTCCAGCGCGGCTTTGAAAGCTTCATCGCCAACATTCCGTTCTACGGTTTCGCGACGCTGTGTATCGACCATCCGGTGGTGCAGACGCTGATTCCGAAATTGTCCGAACGCCGTATCGTCACCTACGGCCTGTCGCCGCAGGCCGATGTGCGCGCGATCAATATCGAGCTGGGCCGCGACGGCGCGCGTTATGACGTCGCCATCGCCGAGCGCGCCAAGGGCACGACGCGCACCATCACCGGCCTGCGCCTGCCGATGTTCGGCGCGCACAATGTCCAGAACTCGCTTGCCGCCATCGCCATCGCCGAGGAACTGCATCTCGGCGACGCCGTCATCGTCAAGGCGCTGGCGGGCTTCGGCGGCGTCAAGCGACGCTTCACCAAGACCGGCGAGTCGGGTGGGGTAACGGTGATCGACGATTACGGCCATCACCCGGTCGAGATCGCGGCGGTGCTGAAAGCGGCGCGCGAGGCGACCGGCGGCCGCGTCATCGCGGTGGTGCAGCCGCATCGCTACACACGTGTCGCCAATCTGTTCGAGCAATTCTGCACCTGCTTCAACGACGCCGACACCGTGCTGGTCGCCGACATCTATCCCGCCGGCGAGCAGCCGGTCGAAGGCATCAACCGCGACGCGCTGGTCGCCGGCCTGCGCGCGCACGGCCACCGCGACGCGCAAGGCGTCGATGCGCCCCAACACTTGGCCGAGACCGTTGCCGAAATGGCGGCGGCGGGCGATTTCGTCGTCTGTCTCGGCGCCGGCTCGATCACCAACTGGGCGCAGGCCTTACCCGCCGAACTCGACGCTCTCGCTTCGGCGCGACGTAACGCCTCGGGATCGGCGGCATGATCATGACCGCGCGCAAAGAGAGCACCCGATTGCTCGACCGCCTCCCGCCGGTGCGTGGCCGTATCGCTGAAAATGCGCCGCTGGCGGCGTCGACCTGGTTCCGCGTCGGCGGCCCTGCCGAAGTGCTGTTCCGCCCGGTCGATGCGCGGGACCTTGCCGCGTTCATCGCCGCCAAGCCGGCCGACGTACCGGTGACGGTGATCGGCGTCGCCTCCAACTTGCTGATCCGCGACGGCGGCATTCCGGGCGTGGTGGTGCGGCTCGGCCGCGGCTTCGCCGAGATCACTGTCGTGGGCACCGACATCGTCGCGGGCGCCGGCGCCCTCGACCTCAATGTCGCGCTAACGGCGCGCGAGGCGGGGATTACAGGCCTCGAATTTCTTTCCGGGATTCCGGGCACGGTCGGCGGCGGGCTGCGCATGAACGCGGGCGCCTATGGTTCCGAGTTCAAGGACGTGCTGGTCGAGGCGCAGGCTATCGATCCCGCCGGCGCGTTGCGCACCCTGACACCTGACGAACTGGGCCTGTCGTATCGCCACACGAGCTTGCCCGAGGATTGGATCTTCGTCGGCGCGCGGTTCCGCGGCCGGTCCGGCGACAAGGACGCGATCGCCAAGCGCATGGGCGAGATTCAGGCGGCGCGCGAGGCCTCCCAGCCGATCCGCGCCCGCACCGGCGGCTCAACCTTCGCCAATCCGCCCGGCCACAAGGCGTGGGAGCTGATCGACCGCGCCGGCTGCCGCGGCCTGCTGCGCGGCGGCGCCCAGGTGTCCGACAAGCACGCCAATTTCCTCGTCAATGCCGGCAACGCCACCGCCGCCGACCTCGAAGGTCTGGGCGAGGAAGTGCGCCGCCGCGTGCATCAGCAGTTCGGTATCACGTTGGAATGGGAAATCCGCCGCGTGGGCAAGCCGCTCGACCCGATCCGAGGTGTGGCATGAGCCGGGTCGCGGTCCTCAAAGGCGGCTGGTCGGTCGAGCGTGAGGTTTCGCTGATCAGCGGCCGCGAATGCGCCAAGGCGCTGCGCGCCATCGGCCACAACGTGACCGAAATCGACGTCACGCGCGATCTCACGGCGCTCGCCGCCGCGCTGAGCCCGCGCCCTGACGTCGTGTTCAACGCGCTGCACGGCAAGGGCGGCGAGGACGGCACGATTCAGGGTGTGCTGGAATTCCTGCGCATCCCCTATACGCACTCCGGCGTCGTCGCTTCGGCGATCGCAATGCACAAGCCTTCGGCCAAGGCGGTATTCGCCGCCGCCGGCCTGCCGCTTGCCGAGAGCAAGGTGGTGGCGCGCGTCGACCTCGCCGGTGGCGACGTGATGCCGCGTCCCTTCGTGGTAAAGCCGGTCGATGAAGGCTCGAGCGTCGGCGTGCGCATCGTGCGCCAGGGCGACAATCGCTGGTCCGATGAAGCGAAGAACTGGAAGTTCGGCGGCGAAGCGCTGGTGGAGCGTTACGTCCCGGGCCGCGAGATCACCGTTGCCGTGATGGGGGGTCGCGCGCTCGGCGCGCTCGAAATCCGCCCGACCAATCGCGAGATGTACGATTACGACGCGAAATACGCGCCGGGCGGCAGCGACCATTTGATGCCGGCGCCGATCCATCCCGCTGCTTATGACGAGGCGCTGCGCATCGGGCTTGGCGCACATCGCGCCCTCAATTGCCGCGGCGTCAGCCGTTCCGATCTGCGCTACGACGACACGCGCGGAGAGCCCGGCCGCATGGTGTTGCTCGAAATCAACACCCAGCCCGGCATGACGCCGACCTCGCTGGTGCCCGATATTGCGCGCCATGCCGGCATCGATTTCAATTCGCTGGTCGGCTGGATGGTGGAGAACGCGTCATGCGACTCCTGAGCCATCGCCCGCACATCAGCACCGTCATCGTTTTCGCGCTGCTCGCGGCGGGCGCGGCCGTGCTGTGGCGCGGACACGCCGCGCCCGCGTCGTGGTCCAATCTCGAACAGCGCCTCATCGCGTTGAGCGCCGACGCCGGCTTCCGCGTACACGCCGTGCAGGTCGTCGGCCGCGAACGTGCCAGCGCCGCGGCGATCCTCGCCGCGCTCGGTGTCGCGCGCGGCACCCCGATCCTGTCGGTCGATCCAACGGCAGCGAAGGCGCGGCTCGAACAGGTGCCGTGGGTCAAGACCGCGTCGGTCTATCGCCGCCTGCCCGACACGCTGTTCGTGCAAATGACCGAACAAGAGCCGCTGGCCTATTGGCAGCGCGGCAACGCGCTGACCTTGATCGACCGCGACGGCAAGCCGATCGGCGCCAAGAATCTCGGCGATTATTCGCGCCTGCCCGTGCTGGTCGGCGACGACGCGCCCACGAATGCCGACGCCGTCATCAAGATGCTGGCGAGCGAGCCGAAACTCGCGGAACAGGTCGCCGCGGCGGTCCGCGTCGGCGGCCGCCGCTGGAACATCGAATTCAAGAACGGCGTCTCGGTGGCGCTGCCTGAGGACGACGCGACCGGCGCGTGGCACCGTCTCGCCGCGATCGAGAAAAACCATCGCATCCTCGAGCGGCGCGTCACGCTGGTCGATTTGCGCCTCCCGGACCGCGTCTATCTGCGCCTGCCGCCGGAGCTGATGCCGAAGCCGCCCAAACCGGGCCGCAAGGAGAACCCGGTATGATGCACGGGCTCCCGCGCCGTTCCCTGGTCGGCGCCGTCGATATCGGCACCAGCAAAGTGTGCTGCTTCATCGCGCGTCCCGATGAGCACGGACCGAAGATCGTCGGCATCGGCCATCAATTGTCGCGCGGCGTGCGCAACGGCGTGATCGTCGATCTGGAACAAGCGTCGCAATCGGTCATCACCGCGATCCACGCCGCCGAGGAAATGGCCGGCGAGCTCTTGCAAAGCGTCGTGGTCAATCTTTCTGGCGGCTTCCACGCCTCGCGCATCGTGCAGAGCGAGATCAACCTGAACGGCCGCGAGGTCGGCGACAGCGATCTGAAGCGCGTGCTCAATCTCGGTCATCACTTGAAGGAAGTGCCTGGTCGCGAGGTGATTCACGCGATTCCGGTCGGCTTCTCAATCGACGGCAGTCGCGGCATCCGCGATCCCCGCGGCATGTCGGGCGTCAAACTGGCGGTCAACATGCACGCTGTGGCGGCGGATTCCGCGGTGCTGCGCAACGTCGCCACCTGTCTCGGCCGCTGTCATCTCGATGTCGAGGCGTTCGTCGCCAGCCCTTATGCGGCGGGACTATCGGCGCTGGTCGAGGACGACACCCGCATCGGCGTCACGCTGATCGATATGGGCGGCGGCACCACCACGGTGTCGGTGTTCTATGACGGCAACCTGGTGTTCGCAGACAGCATCCCGATCGGCGGCAACCACGTCACCAACGACATCGTGCGCGGCCTGTCGACACCGCTGGTCGAAGCCGAGCGCATGAAGACACTGCAAGGCTGCTGCATCAGCTCGTCGACCGACGAGCGCGAGATGATCGCGGTGCCGCAGATCGGCGACGACGAGGATACGCCGTCCAACCGCGTGCCGAAATCCTATCTCGTCGGAATCATCGCGCCACGTCTCGAGGAGACCTTCGACATGGTGCGCGACCGGCTGGACCGTTCGGGCTTCGACAAATTGTCGGGCCGCCGCGTCGTGCTGACCGGCGGCGCGTGCCAACTCTCCGGCGTGCGCGAACTCGCCGCTCTGATCCTCGACAAACAGGTCAGCATCGGCACGCCGCGCGGTATCGCGGGGCTGGCGCCGGCGACCGCCGGTCCCGCATTTGCGACGTCCGCGGGCCTTGTGCATTTCGCTTTTTCCGAACGGGCCGAAACGCCCCGCTCGTTGCGCAATCCCGTGGGATTGCCGGACTGGCGGGTCTTCGGCCTGTGGCGCTGGCTTAGAGAAAACATCTGATTTCATCGGAGGGTAGAATGCCAATCAACATCACCGTTCCCCCGGAAGAAAACGAACTGAAACCGCGCATTACCGTGATCGGCGTCGGGGGCGCCGGCGGCAATGCGGTCAACAACATGATCCGCTCGAACCTGGTCGGCTGCGACTTCGTCATCTGCAATACCGACGCACAGGCAATGCAGCAGTCGCTCGCGGAGCGGCGTATCCAGCTCGGCGTGCAGACCACGCGCGGGCTCGGCGCCGGCTCACGCCCCGAGGTCGGACGCAGCGCCGCCGAGGAAGCGCTCGACGACATCATGTCCGCCGTCGAAGGCGCCAACATGGTGTTCATCACTGCCGGCATGGGCGGCGGCACCGGCACCGGCGCGGCACCCGTAATTGCCCGCGCCGCACGCGAGGCGGGCATCCTGACTGTCGGCGTCGTGACCAAGCCGTTTCAGTTCGAAGGCTCGAAGCGGATGAAGATCGCCGAGCAGGGCATTCAGGAACTGCAAGGCTTCGTCGACACGTTGATCATCATCCCCAATCAGAACCTGTTCCGGGTCGCCAACGAGCGCACCACCTTTGTCGACGCCTTCAAGATGGCCGACGACGTGCTGTACTCGGGCGTGCGCGGCGTCACCGATTTGATGGTGATGCCGGGCCTGATCAATCTCGATTTCGCCGACGTCCGCGCGGTGATGAGCGAGATGGGCAAGGCGATGATGGGCACGGGCGAGGCCGAGGGCGACCGCCGCGCCATCGACGCTGCCGAGGCCGCGATTTCCAACCCGCTTCTCGACGATGTGTCGATGAAGGGCGCGCGCGGCATCCTCATCAACGTGACCGGCGGCCTCGACATGACGCTGTTCGAATTCGACGAGGCGGCCAATCGCATCCGCGAAGAGGTCGATCCCGAAGCGAACATCATCGTCGGCTCGACCCTCGACGAAAGCCTCACCGGCAAGATGCGCATCTCGGTGGTCGCGACCGGCATCGACGCCGTTGAGGTGACGTCGCGCCGTCCGGTGATCCAATTGGTCACCGAGAACGATCGCGGCCCCGCCGCGCCGCGTCACGAACGCGCCGAAGAAGTGACGATCCGCACGCCGGCGGCACCCCTCGCCAGCCCCGTGCAGGTTCCCGTGCCGGAACCGGTGGCGGCCCGCAGCGCCGCTGTCGAACGCGACGCGGCGACGCGCGAGTCCCACGTCGTGCCGCCGCCGTCGGAAGTGGCGGGCGGCAAGCCAGCCTATGTGGCCCAACCGGCCGTTGCGTCGGAATCGAGCGCAGCGCCATCGGAAAGCGGGCAGCAGACACGGCAAGAGCCGCGGCCGCGGACGACCCGCGCGCCGAGCCTGTTCGAGCGGGTGCGAAACGTCGGGTATCGCCGCCCTACCGAGCCTGAACTGACCGCGTGGAATCAGCCGTCGGCCACCGGCCAACGGTCCTCCCCAGGTCAGTCCTCGCCGCGGCTCGGATCGGTCGACCAAAGCGACCGCATCCTGCCGGCTAAGGAAGAGGAAATGCTGGAGATTCCGGCGTTTCTCCGCCGCCAGGCGAACTAGCGCTTATTCGACCCTCCGATTTGGCCTGGGGAGCGACCCTTCCCGGGCCTTTTCTTTTGTCTTAAACTATTGAAATAGCGTGATAATCGCCGAAACAATTTGTTACAAAACGTGTCTTGTTCGAGGTTCCGAAACTACCTAGCGTGCCGCGGACAACAACAACAATGGGTCCGGGGGACCGATGCTAACCAACGGCTTCGTCCGGCAAAAGACGCTGAAAACCTCGATCCGCTGTCGCGGCACCGCCCTTCATAGCGGCGACCGGGTGACGATGGTGTTTCAGCCGGCCGCCCCCGACACCGGCATCGTGTTCCGCCGTACCGACCGCGCCGGCGCGACGCTTCACGCCCGCTGGAGCGACGTCCGCGAATCCGCTCTATGCACCACCATCGACGACGGCGACGGCCTTCTGGTCGCAACGGTCGAGCATGTCATGGCGGCGCTGGCCGGCCTTGAGATCGATAATTGCGTCATCGAGCTGGACGGACCGGAAGTGCCGGTGATGGACGGCAGTGCCGCGCCGTTCGTGTTCCTGCTTGAATGCGCCGGCACGCTGGAGCTGGACGCGCCGCGCCGCGCCATCGAAGTGCTCAAGCCCGTTCAGGTCGGCAACGGCTCCAAGTCGGCCGCTTTGTTGCCGGGCGCGGGCCTGACCCTCGACATGACCATCGATTTCGACGCGCGGGCCATCCAGCACCAAAATCTGCGCTGGATGTTCGATAGTGAAAGTTTCAAGACCGATCTCGCGCCGGCACGCACCTTCGGGTTTCTCGAGGACGTCAACGCCTTGCGCGCCGCAGGGCTGGCGCGCGGCGGTTCGATGGATAATGCCATCGTGATCGGCGACGGGCAGGTGCTGAACCGCGAGGGCCTGCGTTTCGCCGACGAATTCGTCCGCCACAAGGCGTTGGATGCCCTCGGCGATTTGTACCTCGCCGGCCTGCCGATCATCGGCGAATTCATCGGCATTCGATCGGGCCATGCCATAAACCGGCGATTGCTCGAGGCGTTGTTCGCCGACCGGTCGGCCTTCCGTACCGTGCGCATGCCGGCCGACACCTACACCCTGGACTGGCAGGAAGAAGAACCACGGCGCGTCAGCGCGTGATTTTCCGCGGCCATCGGTTTCTGCTATAAGGACGCCCGCCGGAAACGGAACGGACACGGATTCTCTCGATGAAAGTGCGGTTGTTTCATCCCTGCCTCGCGCTCGCGGCGGCGCTGCTGTTGAGCGGCTGCGGCATGTTTGACGCGCCCAAGAAAGACACCTTCACCGAGACGCCGGTGGACCGCCTCTATAACAGCGCGATGACCGACATCACAAAGGAGAACTGGGAGAAGGCCGCCAAGCAGTTTGAGGAGGTCGACCGCCAGCATCCGTATTCGGTCTGGGCGACCAAGGCGCAATTGATGGCAGCCTACGCTCTTTACATGGACAACAAGTACGACCAATCCATCGTTGCCGCCGATCACTTCATCCAGCTTCACCCCGGCAACCGCGACATCGCCTATGCCTATTACTTGAAGGCGCTCGATTACTACGTGCAGATCGCCGATGTCGCGCGCGATCAGGCGGTGACGCAACAGGCGCTCGCATCCCTAGGCGAGGTGGTGCGGCGCTTCCCCGATTCGCGGTACGGCCGCGACGCACAGCTCAAAATGCAACTTGCCACCGACCATCTCGCCGGCAAGGAGATGGAGATCGGGCGCTATTACGAAAAACAGCGTTACTATCTCGCCGCCGTCAACCGCTTCCGCCGCGTCGTCGACATCTATCAGTCCACGACGCACATCCCCGAGGCGCTGGAGCGACTGACCGAGTGCTATATGGCGCTTGGATTGAAACAAGAAGCGGAAAAGACCGCCTCGGTGCTGGGTTACAATTATCCCGGCAGCAAATGGTACGACCGCGCCTATTCGCTGATTACCGGCAAGCCGACCGCCACGGCCGACAGTAGCAAGGGGTGGCTCAGCACGGTGGTCGACGCGGTGTTCTGATCTTGTTTCCCTCTCCGCCCATTGGCGGGAGAGGGAGGACCCAATCCGAAGTTTGGGGGGTGAGGTCGGCTTGGGACCCAACGCCCTGGAATCCCCGCCTCATCGAGCCTCTCCTCCCCCAGGGAGGAGAGGGAATTCGGTGGAACTGGCCTCCCGCGCGACGCCCCTCTATCATTTCGGCAATGCTGCTGGGCCTTGCCATCCGCGACCTAGTGCTGATTGACCGGCTCGATCTTGCGTTCGGGCCGGGCCTGTGCGTGCTGTCGGGCGAGACCGGGGCCGGCAAGTCGATCCTGCTCGACGCGCTCGGCCTGGCGCTCGGCCTGCGCGCCGAAAGCGGCCTCGTCCGCGCCGGCGCGGCGCAGGCCGTCGCCACCGCCGAATTCGCCCTCGCCGACAGGCATCCGGCGCGCGCTGTGCTCGCTGAGGCCGGCTTCGATGGCGGCAGCGACCGATTGGTGCTCCGCCGCGTGGTCGGAGCCGACGGCCGCAGCCGCGCCTTCATCGACGATCAGCCCGCCAGCATCGGCCTCCTCGCGCGGATCGGCGACATGATGGTCGAGGTGCACGGCCAGTTCGACCGAAACGGCCTCCTCGATCCCGCGACCCATCGCGACACGCTCGACGCGTTCGGCAATTATCCCGACGCGCTGGCAAAGCTCGGCGCGGCGTGGGCGGCATGGCGCGACGCGCGGACCGCGCGAGAGACCGCCGAGGCGGCGCGGGCCAAGGCCAAAAGCGACGAGGCGTGGCTGCGCCATGTCCGGGATGAGATCGCCGCACTCGATCCGAAACCCGGCGAGGAGACCGAGCTGGCGCAGCAGCGCAGCCTGATGAGCAACCGAGAGAAGATCGCCGAGGCGCTCGACGCCGCGTCGGCATCGCTATCGGGCGACAACGGCGAGCGCGCCATTCACACGGCGTCGCGCGCGCTCGAAAAAATCCGCGACAAGATCGGCACCAGGCTCGATGCCGCCCTCGCCGCACTCGAGCGCGCGGCGATCGAGGCCGCCGAAGCGTCGGCGCAGATCGACGCCGCGTCGCGCGAGTTGGGCCGCGACGCGCGAAGCCTTGAAGCCGTCGAGGAGCGGCTATTCGCGCTGCGCGGCCTCGCGCGCAAGCACGGCGTCGCGGTCGACGCCCTGGCCGATCTCGGCGCCGACGTCACGGCGAAGCTGGCGCTGATCGAGGATGGCGGCGAGACGCTGGGCAAGCTGCAAAGCGCCGAGATCGAGGCGAAGAAGACCTATCGCGCCGCCGCCGAAACCGTGTCGCAAAAGCGACGCGCCGCGGCGCAATCGCTCGACAAGGCGGTGATGAAGGAATTGCCGCCGCTGAAACTCGAAGCCGCGCGCTTCGTCACCGCGTTGACGCCGCTCGAGGAAACCGAATGGAGCGAGCACGGCGCCGAGCGCATCCGGTTCGAGGTCGCGACCAACAAGGGCGCCGCGCTCGGGCCGCTCGCGAAGATTCTTTCAGGCGGCGAGCTGTCGCGCTTCATGCTGGCGATCAAGGTCGTGCTGGCGAAGGCGATGACGGTGGCGACGCTGGTGTTCGACGAGGTCGATAGCGGCATCGGCGGCGCCACCGCTGCGTCGGTCGGCGACCGGCTGCGCCGGCTCGCCAAGGACCGGCAGATTCTGGTCGTGACCCATTCGCCGCAAGTCGCGGCGCTCGGCCAGGATCATTGGCGCGTCGAGAAATCGCGCAAGGGGAACGCCACCGTCACAACGGCGCAGCGCCTCGACGCCGAGGAGCGGCGCGAGGAAATCGCGCGCATGCTGTCGGGCTCGGCGGTGACGGCGGCCGCGCGCGCCGCGGCGGAATCGCTGATGAATACGGCGCGGGCATGAGCGCGCGGAAAAGCAAGACCAAGACGGCCGAACCGCCGGCGACCGCCGATCTGTCGGAAGAAGAGGCAAAAGCCGAATTGGACCGGCTCGCCAAGGCGATCGCGCATCACGACAAGCTCTATTACCAGGAAGACGCGCCGAGGATTTCAGACGCCGACTACGACGCGCTGCGCCGCCGCAACAACGAGTTGGAAGCGCGCTTCCCCGAACTGATCCGTCCCGACAGTCCGAACAAGCGTATCGGGGCGGCGCCGTCGCAGACTTTCGCCAAGGTCGTCCACCGAAAACCAATGTTGTCTTTGGACAACGCCTTCGACGAGGAGGACGTGCGCGCTTTTTTTCAGCGCATGAAAAATTTTCTCCGCATCGACACCGAAGGGCTCGCGGTTGCCGCCGAACCCAAAATCGACGGCCTGTCGGCGACGCTGCGCTATGAGCACGGCGAACTCGTCCAAGGCGCGACGCGCGGCGACGGCGAAACCGGCGAGGACATCACCGCAAATTTGCGCACTATCAAGGACATTCCACACAAATTGCGCGGCAAGGGCTGGCCGGACGTTCTTGAGGTGCGCGGCGAGGTCTATATGGACCGGAACGGGTTTTTCGCTCTCAACGCCGAGCGCGAAAAAGCCGGCGAGCCGGTGTTCGCCAATCCGCGCAACTCGGCCGCCGGCTCGGTGCGCCAGCTCGACGCATCGATTACGGCGGCGCGGCCGCTGCATTTCTTCGCCTATGCCTGGGGCGAGGTCGGCGATGAGATCGCGCCGACGCACTGGCAGGCGCTGGAAAAATTCCGAGCCTGGGGTTTCACCGTCAATCCGCTGACGAAACTGTGCCATGGCGTCGAGCAATTGTTGGCGTTTCATCGCGAGATCGCGGCCAAGCGCGGCGAGCTGCCCTATGACATCGACGGCGTCGTCTACAAGGTCGACGATCTCAAGCTTCAGGAACGTCTCGGCTTCGCCGCGCGCGCGCCGCGCTGGGCAATCGCGCATAAATTCCCCGCCGAGCAGGGCCAGACCGTGCTCGAGGACATCGGCATCAATGTCGGCCGCACCGGCCAGCTCACGCCGTTCGCGATTCTCGAACCCATCACCATCGGGGGTGTTGTGGTGCGGCGCGCGACCTTGCACAACGAAGACGAGATCGCGCGCAAAGACATAAGAGTCGGCGACACGGTCATCGTGCAGCGCGCCGGCGACGTGATTCCCCAGGTAGTCGGCGTGGTTAAGGAGCGGCGGCCGAAAAACAGCAAACCGTTCGTGTTCCCCGAAAAATGTCCGATCTGTCACAGTCTCGCGGTGCGCGAGCCGGGCCAGGCGGCGCGGCGCTGTACCGGCGGCCTGATCTGCGGCGCGCAGGCGATCGAGCGCCTTATCCATTTCGTGTCGCGCGACGCGTTCGACATCGAAGGATTCGGTGAAAAGAACGTCACCGCGTTCTGGGAAGAAAAACTGATTCGCACGCCGGTCGATATCTTCCGGCTCGATTACGACAAGATCGCCGAACGCGAGGGTTGGGGCGAGCTGAGCGTGCAAAACCTCAAACGCGCCATCGACGCGCGGCGCCATATCGGCCTCGACCGGTTCATCTTCGCGCTCGGGATTCCGCAGGTCGGCCAGGTCACTGGCCGGCTCCTCGCGCGCCACTATCGCGGTTACAAGCATTGGCGCGACGCGATGATTGCCGCGCGCGGCCATGACAGCGAGGCCTGGGCCGAGCTCAACAACATCAACGGCATCGGCGAGGACACCGCGACCGACATTGTCGGCTTCTTCGCCGAAAAACATAACCGCGCCATCCTCGACGATCTCGAACGCGAAGTGACGGTGGAGGATTTCACCGTCGCCGCGCCGGTCGCGTCACCGATCGCCGGCAAGACCATCGTGTTCACCGGCACGCTCGAAACCGTGTCGCGCAACGAGGCCAAGGCGCGCGCCGAAGCTCTTGGCGCCAACGTCGCCGGCAGCGTGTCGAAAAAGACCGACTATGTCGTGGTCGGCGCCGACGCCGGCTCGAAAGCGTCGAAGGCCGCCGAGCTGGGGGTCAAGACCCTGACCGAGGCGGACTGGCTGGCGTTGATCGGCCAATCATAACGGATAGCGGTGCCAGATTTCGGCGCTGCCTTCGTAGATCATCCGCACCGCCACCACCGCGACGATCAGCAGACCGACCGCGACGATCCAGCGATAGCGCGCCATCAGCCGGATCAGCACCGTCGAGGCTGCGCCCATCAGCGCCACCGACAAGACCAGGCCGACCACCAGCACCCAGAAATGGTGCCGCGCCGCCCCCGCGACCGCGAGCACGTTGTCGAGCGACATTGAAACGTCGGCGGCAACCAGGCGGAAAATCGCGGTCGACAGAGACATGCCGTGGCGCGGCGCCGCGTGGTTCGCCATCGTGCCCGCGCGCCAGTCGCGATAGAGCTTCCACACCACCCACAGCAGCAGCAAGCCGCCCGCGAGAGTCAGGCCGATCAGCGCCAACAATTGCAACGCGACCGCCGACAGCACGATGCGCAGCAGGGTGGCCGTGGCGATGCCGAGCCACATCGCGCGGCGGCGCAGTTCCTTCGGCAGGCCGGAGACGGCGATGCCGACGACGATGGCATTGTCGCCCGCGAGGGTCAGGTCGATGAGAACGACGGACGCGAGCGCGCCAAGCGCGCCCCAGTCGATGAGTCCGGTCACCGCGGCGCCGGTCTATTCCTTGCAGAACTTGTATTCGCGGCCATGTTCCTTGACCTGGCTTTCGGCATATTGCCGGAACGCTTCGTTGGTCATGGCGTCCGCGGTGGCAAGAAACTGCACCGCCACCGAGCAAACCTGGCCGATATCCTTGATGCCCGTGCGCAACGCCGATTCATTGGCGAGGTGGGTCAGGAATGTGTCGAGCTTCGATTGCGGGTTGCCGCCCTGGCGCCGGAAATGCTGTTTGATCAAATCCTGGAAGCGCACCAGTTCGGTACGCTGGCGCTGCGCAAAGCGCTCATAAGTCGGATTGCGGCACGTGTCGCTCATCACCATGACTTCGGTGGTATAGCGGATCGCCTGGTCGGCAACCGCCTCGGCATGGCGGTAACAACTGGCCGGAGCCGCATCGGCGACCGTACCGCCGGATAAAATCAACGCCGCAAGCGCCGCCGCCGCACCACGCATGCGTTTCTCTCCCACTCGTCTCAACGCAGGACTAAGGCCTAACCCAAGGCAGCGCGGCGATCAAGACTCGACGCGACTCGTGTCGCCTTGCGCGGCTTCCCGTTCTTTCGCTTCGGCGCGGCGGCGATGCCAGCGGTGGTAGAGCCACACCGCGAACAGCAGCACCGCCAGCCCGGCCAGCATCGCCATGCTGAAGCGCTGGGCGTATTCGCCCAAGGCGCGGTGCATGGCGCGGCCCGAAAGATAGCCGGCGCCAACGAACGCCACGGCCCAGATTCCTGCCGCGATCAGATTGAGGATCAGGAAGCGCAGCCAGCCCACGCCGCTGATGCCAATGGCGAAGGACGAGAAATTGCGCACGCCGTAAATGAAGCGAAAGGTCAGAATGAAGCCGACATCGTAGCGCCGCAGGAAACTCAGCACCTTGTCGACCCGCGCACGCCAGTTGGGACGGTTCGCCAGCACTTTGAGGCCGAAGGTGCGGCCAATCCAGAAATAGCACTGGTCACCGCAGAAACTGCCGAGCCACGCCGCAAGCAGCAGCAACGGCGCGTTGAGCAGGCCCTGCGCCGCGGCGAACCCCGCGAACAGCACGAAGGATTCACCTTCGACGAATGTCCATGCGAACGTCACGAGATACGGCCACGGGCCGTGCCCCGTCAGCAAATGATGCATGGAGTGCGTTTCCTTCCCCTGGCGGCGATTCTAAACGTCATGGGCGAGGCGGGTCGAGCGAAGAATGTTGCGGGCTTGGCGGCGGATTTCCGTGGTGTATGCTGCGATTTCACCGTTGCCACGAGAATGTCATGAACAAACTTCCCCTCTCGCGCTTCAAAGTCGTCGATCTCACCCGCGTACGCGCCGGCCCAACTTGCGCGCGCCAGTTGGCGGATTGGGGCGCGGACGTCGTCAAAGTCGAAAGCGTCGGCGGCGATGACGGTCTCGGCGGCGGCCGGGAATCGCCGGATTTCCAGAATCTCCACCGCAACAAGCGCAGCATCGCCATCGACCTCAAATCCGCGAAGGGGATCGAGATCCTGAAGCGTCTCGTCAAGAACGCCGACGTGCTGGTCGAGAATTACCGGCCCGATGTGAAATATCGGTTGGGGATCGATTACGAAGCGATGAAAGCCGTCAATCCGCGCCTCGTCTATGCCAGCATTTCCGGCTTCGGCGAGACCGGGCCTTATCGCGACCGGCCCGGCTTCGACCAGATCGCGCAAGGCATGGGCGGGCTGATGTCGATCACCGGCTTGCCCGGCCAGGGGCCGGTGCGCGTCGGCATTCCGGTCGCCGATCTCACCGCCGGCATTTTCGCCGCGATGGGCGTGCTGATCGCGCTCCTGGAGCGTGAGGAATCCGGCGAGGGCCAGTGGGTGCAATCGTCGCTGCTGGCGTCGCAGATCGCGATGCTCGATTTCCAGGCGGCGCGTTGGCTGATCGGCCATGAAGTGCCGCCGCAGGCCGGCAACAACCACCCGACCGGGATTCCCACCGGCGTGTTCAAGACCAAGGACGGCGCCATCAACATCGCCAGCGCCGGCCAGGCGATCTATGTCCGGCTGTGCGAGGCGCTGGCGGCGCCGCAACTCGCGACCGATCCGCGCTTTGCCAAGGCGCCCGACCGGCTCAATAACCGCGACGCGTTGAACGCGGCGATCGAGGCGATCACGCTGACGAAAACGTCGGTGCAATGGATCGAGCTGCTCAACGACAAGGGCGTGCCGTCGGGACCGATCTACAAGATGGACGAGGTGTTCGCCGATCCGCAGGTCAAGCATCTGCGCATGGCGCGCCCGGTTACGTCAAAAAAGCGCGGCACGATGGAAGTGGTCGGCCAAGCGGTCAACCTCAGCCGCACGCCGTGGGAATTGCGCATGGCGACACCTGAGCATGGCGAGCATACCGATATGGTGCTTGCGGAAGTGGGCTACAGCGCCGATGACATCGCGGCGTTACGCCAGGACAAAGTGGTCTCGTAAGGAGCAAGTGATGATCAAATCGCCGACCGAAAAATTGATCGCGGAAAAAGACGGCGCGATCGGCTGGCTGACCTTCAACAACCCGGCGCGGCGCAACGCGCTGTCGATCGACATGTGGGAAGGCATTCCCACCGTCATCCATCAGTTCGAGCAGGACGACGACATCCGCGTCATCGTGTTGCGCGGCACGGTCGAAGCCAAGGCCTTCATCTCCGGCGCCGACATTTCCGAGTTCGAGAAACGCCGCGCCAGCAACAAGGACGCGACCGGCTATAACGAGACCTCGGCCAACGCGTTCGGCTCGGTCGAGCATTGCCAGAAGCCGACCATCGCGATGATCCAGGGTTATTGCCTCGGCGGCGGCCTCGCCTTCGCCAATATGTGCGATATGCGGCTCGCGAGCGAGAACTCGCGCTTCTCGATTCCGGCGGCGAAGCTCGGCCTGGGCTATGGCTGGACCGGTGTGAAGAAACTGATCGATCTGGTCGGCCCGGCCTTCGCCAAGGAGATTTTCCTCACCGCGCGCCAGTTCAACGCCGCCGAGGCGCTGGCGATGGGCCTCATCAACCGCGTGCTGCCCGACGGCGAGATCGAAGCCTACACGCGCTCCTATTGCGGCATGATCGCCGAGAACGCGCCGCTGACGATGAAGGCGATCCGCGCCGCGGCCGACGAGCTCGGCCGGCCCGACGGCCAAGTCGACGCATCGAGGCTCGACGCGCTGGTCGCGGCGTGTTTCGACAGCGCCGACTACAAGGAAGGCCGCAACGCCTTCCTCGAAAAGCGCAAGCCGCAATTCAAGGGACGGTAGCTACTCCGCTGCCGCGACCCGCGCCGGGATCGGGCACGACACGCCGGTGCCGGCGAGGCCGCAATAGCCGTCCGGGTTCTTGCCGAGATATTGCTGGTGGTAGTCCTCGGCGTAGTAGAACGGCGGCGCCTCGGCGATTTCGGTGGTGACGGCATCGCGGAAACCGTCGTCGGACAGCGCCTTCCCATACATGTCGCGCGAGGTCTGCGCCGCCTTGAGTTGTTCGGGCGTGGTGGTGTAGATCGCCGAACGGTATTGCGTGCCGACATCGTTGCCCTGGCGCATGCCCTGGGTCGGGTCGTGGCTCTCCCAGAAAATCTTGAGCAGCGCCTCATACGTCACGATTTTCGGGTCGAACACGACCAGCACAACCTCGGTGTGGCCGGTCATGCCCGAGCATACTTCCTCATAGGTCGGGTTCGGCGTGTAGCCCCCGGCATATCCAACGGCGGTCGTGTAGACGCCCGGCGTTTCCCAGAACAGGCGCTCGGCGCCCCAGAAGCAGCCCATGCCGAAAATCGCCATCTCGAGCCCGGCCGGAAACGGCGGCTTCAGAATATGGCCGTTGACGAAATGGCGGTTGCCGACCGGCATTTGCATCGCGCGTCCCGGCAGCGCTTGGTCCGGCGTCGGCATGTCCCGTTTCTTGCGCAGCATCCACATGGTTCGATCCCTCCTGGCCCTCATAATGTAAGGAGTGCCGCCGGGTAGCGACAACCCCGTTGACGGGAAGGTGATCCCCCGCGAGGCTGCTTCCATGAAGGTCATGGAAATGCGCGACGGCTGGGGGATCGAGCATATCGTCCCCGGCACCCGCCCCGATCCGGGCCCGCCCGGGCCGCGCGATGTGCTGATCCGCTTCGAGGCGGCGTCGCTCAATTATCGCGACCTGGTGATGGCCCAGCACGGCTATGGCCGCATGGGCGCGCTGCCTTTTATTCCGCTGTCGGACGGCGCGGGCCGCGTAATTGCGACCGGCGCGGAAGTAACCCGCTTCACGGTCGGCGACCTAGTGTGTCCAACCTTCCTTCAAGGCTGGATCAGCGGGCCTTTGCGCGAATCCTATCGCGGCACCACGATGGGCGGCGACATCGACGGCGCGGTCCGCGATTTCGGCATTTTCCCCGAGGCGGCGCTGGTGCGCGCGCCGCACGGCTGGACCGCGCGCGAAGCCGCCACCCTGCCCTGCGCCGCCGTCACCGCGTGGAACGCCGTCATTTGCAACGGCACCAAGCCGGGCGACGTGATGGTGACGCAAGGCACCGGCGGCGTATCGCTGTTCGCCCTGCAATTCGCCAAGCTCGCCGGCGCCACCGTCGTCATCACCTCGTCGAGCGACGCGAAGCTCGACCGCGCCAAGGCGATCGGCGCCGACATCGGCATTAACTACAAGTCTCATCCCGAATGGAGCCGCGTCGTGCGGGAGCGCATCGGTCGCGGCGCCGATCTGGTGATCGAGCTGGGTGGCGCCGCGACGCTGGACCAGTCGGTTCGCGCGGTGCGCGCCAGCGGCACGATCTCGATGATCGGTGTGGTCGGCGGCGGCAGCGCGACGCTGGAACTCGGCCGCGTCGTGACGCAAGCCGTCCGCCTCGTCGCCGCGACCTGCGGCAGCCGCGAAATGTTCGAGGACATGGTGCGCGCCATCGACACGCACGGCATCAAACCAGCCATCGACGACAAGGTTTATGCTTTCTCGGAAGTCGCTGATTCACTGCGCGCGCTCGGCAAGGGCGCGCATTTTGGCAAGATCTGCCTGGAAAACCGATGAGCGACCTACGCGACTGGCTCAAGGCGAACAAGCTCGACGCCGTCGCCGAAGCGCTCGAGGCCAACGATATTGGCCTCGACATCCTGCCGGAGCTGAGCGAGACCGACCTTGCCGAGATCGGCCTGTCGCTCGGCAATCGCCGCCGCCTCCTCAAGGCCATCGCCGAGCGCGGCACCGAGCCGGCGCGGGCCCCCGCTGCCGCCGAACCGGCGGGCGAAGCCGAGCGTCGCCAAGTCACGGTGATGTTCTGCGATCTGGTCGGCTCGACCGCATTGTCGGGGTCGATCGATCCCGAGCATCTCGGCGACCTGATCCGGCGCTACCAGAACGCCGCGGCCGGCGCGATCGGGCGTTACGGCGGCTTCGTCGCCAAGTTCATGGGCGACGGCATCCTCGCCTATTTCGGCTTTCCGCAAGCCTTCGAGGACGCCGCCGAACGCGCGGTGCGCGCCTCGCTCGCCATCGTCGCCGAAGTCCAGGGCATCGCGCGGCCCGACGGGGTCAAGCTGCAAACGCGCATCGGCATCGCCACCGGCCTCGTCGTGGTCGGCGAGCTGATCGGCGCCGGCGCGTCGCAGGAACGTACCATCGTCGGCGAGACGCCGAATCTCGCGGCGCGGCTTCAGGCGCTCGCCGCACCCGATCAGATCGTCGTCGCCGAGAGCACGCAGCATCTGGTCGGCGGATTGTTCAAGCTCGAAGCCAGCGGCCCGCACGCGCTCAAAGGCATTGGCGGCCCGGTAACGGCGTGGCGCGTCCTCGCCGAGTCCGAAGTCGAGAGCCGCTTCGCCGCGATCCGCCAGGCCGATCTGCCGATGATCGGGCGCGGCCACGAAATGGGGCTGGTGCTCGACCGCTGGCAGCTCGCCCGCCAGGGCGAAGGCCAGCTCGTCACGGTGATTGGGGAGGCCGGCATCGGCAAGTCGCGGATCGTCGGCGCGGTTCGCGAAAAGCTCGCGGCCGATCCGCATGCGCGCATCCATTTCCAGTGCTCGCCCTATCACAGCGACAGCGCGCTTTATCCGGTGATTCAATGCGTCGCCCGCACCGCGGGTTTCGAGGCCGCCGACCCCGCCGAGACCAAACGGCAAAAACTCGCGGCGATCTTCCCGGCGGCGGAACTGCCGCTGGCGGCGGAACTGATGTCGCTACCTGTCACGGCGCCGTCGCCCATGACCCCGGCGCAGCGCAAGGCCGCGACTATCGCGATGCTGGTCGACATGATCGTGCGGCGCGGCGAAAACGGGCCGGTGCTGCTGATCGTCGAGGACGCCCATTGGATCGACGCCACCACCCTCGAACTGATGACGCGGCTCGCCGACGCGGTCGGCGCGGCTCCGGTGCTGGCGCTGGTCACCGGGCGTCCCGAATTCACGCCGCCCTGGGCGTCGCGCCCGCACGCCACACTCCTGACGCTGGGCCGGCTCGGCCGCAACGAATGCGCCCAGCTGATCGCCGGCGTCGCCGCGGCGCACGGCCTCAGCGCCGAGACCGTCGCCGCGATCGTCGCCAAGACCGACGGCGTGCCGCTATTCGCCGAGGAATTGACGCGGAGCGTGATGGAACAGGCCGGCCAGGACGGTGCCGAAGTGCCGGCGACCCTCAAGGATTCGCTGATGGCGCGGCTCGACCGGCTCGGCGAGGCGCGCGAAGTCGCGCAGATCGCGTCCGTGATCGGCCGGCAATTTTCGTCCGACCTGCTCGACGCGGTGGCGCCGAAGCGCGACGAGCTCGCAGCCTCGCTGGAGAAACTGGTCGCCGCCGGCATCGTCTTTCCGGAAGGTCGCGGTGTCGAGCGCGGCTTCGCGTTCAAGCATGCGCTGGTCCGCGACGCTGCCTATGAAAGCCTGCTGCTGAGCCGGCGGCGCGATTGGCACGAGCGTGTCGCCCGCGCGCTCGTAGAGAAATTCGCCGAGGTCGCTGCGAACGAGCCGGAATTGCTGGCCTATCATTTCGGCGAGGCGGGACGCGCCGTCGAAGCGTGCGACTATCGCACGAAGGCAGGCGACCGCGCCGCGTCGCGTTCGGCCTATCGCGAGGCCATCGCCAATTTTACCGCCGGCATTGCCGAGGCCGAGAAGCTGCCCGACGCCACCGAGTCCAAGCGCCGTCAACTCGCGCTGCTCTTGAAGCTCGGCCCGCCTTATACCGTGATCGCCGGCGCGCAAAGCGCCGAGTGCGAGCGCGCCTACGCCAAAGCCGCCGAGCTCGGCGCCGAACTGCGCGACGATCACGGCCTCTACCGGGCCAAATGGGGCATGTGGCTGACGGCGAATTTCCAGGGCAAGACGCGCCTTTCCCGCGACAGCGCCGCCGAACTGGTGACGCTGGCCGAGCGCTCGAACGACGACGAATTGCTACTTGAAGCCCGTCATTGCCGCTGGTCGACCGCCTATCTGCGCGGCGACGTGATTGCCGCGCGCGACGATGCGCGCGCCGGCGCCAAGGCCTACGATTTCGACCGTCACCGCCATCTCGGGCCCGTGTTCGGTGGACACGATCCCGGCGTATGCGCGCATATCGTCCTTGGCGCGACGCATGTGCTGCGGGGCGAGACGGAAGGCCTGTTGCCGAGCATGGAGCGGGCCGTCGCGCTGGCCGAAGCGATCGGCCATCCCAACAGCGTCGGTCACGCCCTGATGAACGGCAGCCAGGGAATGCAACTGACGGGCGACCGGGCGGCGACGCTGGCGTGGAGCCAGCGCCTCGGCGCGCTCGGCGAAAAATACGACATTGCTCCCCTGCGCATGGCCAGCACGATCTTCCGCGCCTGGGTCGGCGCCGAGGGCGGGGGCGTCAGTGACGCCGCGAAACTGATCGACGTGAACATTGAACGGGCCGCCGCGGTGGGTCAGTTGCCCCGCTATTACCGCGGCATCGCCGCCGAGATCCTGCTTGCCGCGGGCCGGCCCGCCGACGGCATCGCGCAGATCGAGCGCGCGTTCGCGACGTTCGACGAGCCCGGCGTCGGCTTCTATCTGCCCGAGCTGCACCGTTTCCGCGGCCTGTGCCTGTTGGCGCTCGACCGCAACAACAAGGACGAGGCGCGCGCCGCCTTCAAAACCGCCAAAGAAATCGCCGACCGCCAGGGCGCAATCATTTTCGCGCGCCGCGCCGAAGATGCCGTAATGGGGCTTTAAAGTAAAAACGGACAAGGCAGATAACAGGGACAATAGGAGCCGGAAACGCCCCAAACTGGAGGCTACGGCGCGAGGAAGCCGCCGGGGATCATCCGATCGTCGTAACGGCGCACGATAGCGGGGTCGGGCCGCAGCATTTTCTTGTCGCGGTCGCGATACTCGGCGCGCGACAGGAGATCGCGGATGACGTTGAGCCGCGCTTCGTGTTTGTCGCCGGCGCGCACCACGGTCCAGGGCGCATGCGCGGTGTGGGTTTTGGCGAACATGAGGTTCCGCGCCTTGGAATAGTCGCGCCAGTGCTTCTGCGCGGCAGCGTCGATCGGGCTGAGCTTCCACTGGGCCAACGGATCGACACGCCGGTCATGGAGGCGGCGCTTTTGCTCCTTCTTGTCGATGTCGAGGTAGTACTTGAAGAGATGAATGCCGTCGCGCACCAGCATGTCCTCGAAGATCGGCGCCGCATCGAGGAAGTCGCGCGCTTCTTTTTTGGTGCAGAATCCCATCACCGGCTCGACGCCGGCACGGTTGTACCAGGAGCGGTTAAACAGCACCATTTCTGCCGCGGCGGGCAGATGCGGGACATAGCGCTGGAAATACCAGGATTGCTCCTCGCGCGCGTTCGGCGCGGGCAGCGCAACGACGCGGGTTTCGCGCGGCGAGAGATGCTCGATGATGTGTTTGATCGTACCGTCCTTGCCGGCGGCGTCGCGGCCCTCGAAGATGACGAGCAGCCGCTCGCCGTCGGCAATGATCTGGCGCTGAAGTTTAACCAGCTCGACTTGGAGCTTATAGAGCTCATTGAGGTAATGCTTTTCGCCCGCCATGCCCGATCCCCGTCTGTTTCAGGCCATCCTAACCCTTCATGGCCCGCTGTAGGCGGGCCATCCACGACTCAGAATTTGGTGCGGGTATAAATTCGTGGATGCCTGGCCAAGCCGGGGCCAGACTAAAAAGGAACCAGGCAAAGATGGTGAAAAGCGCAGGCCGGTCACATCACCGACTGAACCCACTCCACCAGCTTGCTCTTGGGCAGGGCGCCGATCTTGGTGCCCGCGACTTGGCCGTTCTTGAACATGATAAGCGTGGGGATGCCGCGCACGCCGTATTTCATCGGCGTCTGCGGGTTCTCGTCGATATTGAGCTTGGCGACCGTGACCTTGCCCTTCATCTCGGTCGCGATGTCATCGAGGAACGGCGCGATCATCTTGCACGGGCCGCACCACTCGGCCCAGAAATCGACCAGCACCGGACCGGGTGCCTTGAGGACGTCGTCGCCGAAGGATTGGTCGCTGATTTTGGTGGTATTGGCGCTCATGGTCGCTCCTGGTTTGACACCCAAACATTAGGGGAGTGTCGAAAGCAGCGTCAAGCTTGGGGGCGCGCGTCCGGCGCAGGCTGGGTTGCGCCACCCACCCTTGACAGATCGAGTAGCGCGCCCGGGATCGGCATGAGAATCGGCCCGTCCGTCCACAGAATCGCGGCCTCGACCGGGCGTCCCGGGTAGATCGCCGCCACCGCCGCGCGATAGGCCGCGAGCTGATGAAGATAGGCTTGCGGCACCTCGTCCAGGACGGCGGGCGGCGGGCGCAGGGTCTTGTAGTCGACGATCAGCACCCGATCGGGCAGGACCGCGATCCGGTCGATCTGGCCCGAAATGGCGTCGGTGCCGAGCACCGCCACCACCGGCACCTCGGCGCGGGATTGGGGGCCGAAAATCGGCGCGAAATCGTCCCGCGCCAGGACGGCCAGCGTCTCGGCCAGGATCGCGTCGCGGTCGGCCGGGGCGAGGCCATGGACAGGTAGGGAGAGATAGCGTCGTCCCGCCGCTGTGCGCTCCAGGGGCGGCAGGTCGGGCAGGCTTTGCAACAGGCGATGCACCAGCCGGCCGCGCAGAAACTTGTCGGCGCCCGCCGCATCGAGCGGCGAGCGCGCCGGCGGGTCGGGCATCGCGGGCCGCGACGGGGCCAGCGGCCGCGGCGGCGTGGGCTCGGCGTCAGGTGGCTTGCGCAGCCATTCCGGCTCCGCGACCGGGGCGCGTTTCGCCATGACGGATTGTTTGTCGCTTATCGCGGGCTTGGTCTGACGCGACACGAGGCGCCAGCCCGGGCCGCCCCAGCCCTTGCCGCCGTCGCCGGCGAAGTCGAATGGCTCGGCCTTGCCGCCGGCCTCGAGACCCGCCGCGACGAGTTCGTGCCAATTGCCGGACGGCGCGGCGCGCTTGGTCGCCCAGCCGCAGACATAGAGCCGGTCCTCGGCGCGGGTCAGGGCGACATAGAGCAGCCGGCGATACTCCTCGTCGCGGAGACGCGCCGCGTCGGCCTTGGCGAGGTCATAGGCCGGCGCGCCGCCATCCCGCCCGCTCCATAGCGGCAAGCCGCCGTCGCTCCAGAGCAGCTTCGGCACTTTTGCCGGGGCTTGCAACGTGTCGGGAAGAATCACGATCGGCGCTTGAAGGCCCTTGGCGCCATGCACCGTCATCACCCGCACCTCGTCGCGGCCGCGCTGATCGAGGTCGCGCTTGATCTCGGCCTCGCCGGCCACCAGCCAGGCAAGGAAGCCTTGCAGCGACGGGCCATGGATCCGCTCATAGCCCAGCGCCGCGTTGAGAAACTCGTCGAGCGGGTCGGCCGCGTCCGGCCCGAGCCGCCGCAGCATCGCGTGCCGCCCACGCCGCGCGCCGAGCACTTGCGCATAGAGCTCATAAGGCGGCACGAAATCCGCCCGCGCCAACAGGGCCGACAATTCATCGGCGGCGTGCTCGAATTCCGGCCGCTCCGCCGCGCGGCGTCGCAGCTCGGTCCACAGCGACCCGGCGCGGCCATGGGCCAGCGCGTAGAGCAGGTCGTCGTCCCAATCGAACAGCGGCGATTTCAACACCGACGCCAGCGTCAGTTCGTCCTCGGGCAGAAGGAGGAAATTGCCGAGCGCGATCAGATCCTCGACCGCGATCTGGTCGGTCAGCTTCATGCGGTCGGCGCCCGCGACCGGCACGCCCAACTCCTTGAGCGCGCGGATCAGTTCCTGAACGAAGGCGTTGCGTCGCCGCACCAGCACGAGGATGTCACCCGCCGTCACGGGGCGGCCGCGCGCCTCGAGCACGTCCTTGTCATCGATCCAGCCTTTGATGCGCCGCGCCACCGCGCGCGCGAGACGGGCCGGCGGCGAGCGCACGTCGCGCCGCTCGGACGACGGATCCCAGGCGGACTCGGTTCTGTCCTCGAGCGGCGCGACCGGCGGCCACAGCTCGACCAATCCCGCCATGCCATCGCGATGCGGCCGGTGGTGAAGGCGTACGCCGTCCGGCACTACGCCCGCAGCGGCAACCGCGCTGGCGAACACCGCATCGACGGCGTCGAGCACCGCCGGCACCGAGCGGAACGACAGGTCGAGCGGAACGACGCGCCACTTGTCCTGCGCTATCCGGCCGGCGAACAGATCGCGCATTCGCGCGAACGCGCCGGGATCGGCACCCTGGAAACTGAAGATGGATTGCTTTACGTCGCCAACCGCGAAAACGGTGCGATCGCGGCCGCGCGCGCCCTCGCCGGCGAAAAACTCCTGCGCCAGCTCGGCGACAACCTGCCATTGCTCCGGGTTGGTGTCCTGCGCCTCGTCGATGAGGATATGGTCGAGGCCGCCATCGAGCTTGAACAGCACCCAGGCCGCGCTGCCCTCGCGCAACAGATCGCGCGTCGTCAGGATCAGGTCGTCGTAATCGAGCAGTGCACGGTCTTCCTTGAGCCGTCGATACGTCCGCAGCAAGGCCTCCGCCACACGCATCAGCGCGGCGGTCGCCTGGAAAAGCGTCGCGGCGCGGCAACGCGTCACCGCGGCAATGACCCGCGACGCCTCGTCGTTGAGGGTCTGCGCCTCCTGCGGCTCACTATCCAAGAAACTCTTGGTGTAAATCGCTTTGCGTCGATCGCCCTCCTTGGTCATGTAACACTCGACGTACGCGTCGAACCGCGATGGACGATCTGCCGGCACCTCGAGCCAGTCGATGATTTTTTGGCCGCGGTCGCGATCGGTGACCCGCTCGCTGTCGAGCAACGCAAGCGCGGCGCTGCGGACCATGCCATCGTCGAAATCGTGGCTCGCGGCGGCGATTACGCTATCCGGCGTCTCGCCTGGCTCGAGCCGAAGCAGCGCGCGCAGCCGTGCCGCCAATTCCTCGACGCCGTCTGCCAGCAGTGGCTCCAGCTTGGCGCGCGCGCTTGTGACCGCGACGATCAGTTCGTCGAAGCCGCCTTCGCCGGTATGGCCTGCGATCTCACCGAGCGCGTCCGCAAGATCGCGCCGTTCCAGGATTTCGGCGCGCGCTTGCAACAGCACTTCGGCGGCGCTGCGCTCGTCGAGCACGGTGAAATGCGGCGCGACGCCGGCCTCGATGGGAAAGCGCCGCAACACCGACTGGCAGAAAGCGTGGATTGTGTCGATCCGCATGCCACCCGGCGCATCGAGCAACCGCGCGAACAAGCGCCGCGCCTCATCGAGCAGTTCGGCCTTCGGCTTTTCGCCCAGCAATTCCTCGAGTTCTTGCGACAAGCGGCCGTCGCCCTCGATGGCCCATTGGGCAAGGCGCTGGTTGAGGCGGATCGACATTTCCGCCGCCGCCGCCTTGGTGAAAGTGAGGCATAGAATTCGCTGTGGCGCGTTGCCTTTAAGCAACAGCGCCAGCACGCGATCGGTCAGAACCTTGGTCTTGCCAGTGCCCGCCGACGCCGCCACCCAGACGGAGGCGGCGCTATCTGCCGCTTTCCGCTGGTTGTCGAATGGGTCGAACAGGTCTGGCGTGGAATCCTACCCGAGTTTCGAGAAGCCCGGCGCGACGTGCTTGCAGTTATTGTGGAAGATGTCGAGCTTCTGTTCCTCGTTGAGGAACTTCATCGCGCCGATAATCGGCACCAGGTCGTCGCCCTGCTTTCCCGTCTCGGGGCGGATCGCGCCGCCGGAGCCTGGTGTTTCGGTGCCGAACATGATGTTTTTCGGCGTGCGTTGCTTTATCGCTGCTTCGAGGAAGTCGGTGTCGAGCGCGCATGTATCGAAGAACAGATTCTTCGACAGATCCTTCTGCGCCAGGTGGTGGTCGCTCTTGATGAAGCGGTCGAGCGCGCCGCCGCAATGGCAGACCACAATCTTGAGGCCGGGGAAGCGCTTGAACACGTCGCCATGCGACAGAAGCTGCGTCGCGAGATACTGCTCCCACACGAAACCGATCTGATAATTCTGCGGGATCGTCTTGAGGCGCGGGTCGGTGCAATTCGTGCCGTGGACAATGATCGGCAGATCGTGTTTTTCGCAATAGGCGTAGACCGGATCCCAATACGGATCATCCATGCCCGGAGAGGAACGGTCGCCCACCGGATCGGGTGTCAGGTAGCAGCCAGTGAAGCCCAGCTCTTTATGGCAATATTCGAGCTCCGGCAAACAATGCTTGAGGTCCGGCGCTTTCGGGTTTTGCGGCAGACACGCGGCGCCGCTGAACCGGGTCGGATGCGCCAGGCACTGCCGCGCGATCATGTGGTTGATGAAGCGGCACCAGCCCTCGAGCAGATGTTTCTGCATCCAACCCAGCATCAGGAAGGGGCGCGGACCGATAAGCTGCGCATCGATATTGTGATCGTCCATCATATCGACATGGCGCTTCATCGCGGCGTGCCACGCCTGCTCCGACATGCCGAAACGCGGCAAATCCTTGCGCGGATCGTCCCTTAGCGGCGTGTTGCTGGCGAGCATGATACCAAGCGCGGCGCTGCCGTTCACCGGCGCCGAATAATGGCCGTGGATGTCGAGAACCTTGGTGCCGTTATACATGGTGCTTGCGCTCCCCTTTTTGGCTTGTCGGTTGCTTCTATAATATCATTCGACCCGATGTCCCGGTCAAAATACGCATGGCTACTTATCGCGACCGGTAGGGGCTTCCGGCGCGAACAGTTCGTGCGGCTGGTCCAGTCCGCGCAGCCTGTGCAATCCCAAGGAGCGCAATTTACGGCCGGAGATCGCGGCGAAATCGTCGCTGACCACGACCGGCAGATCGAGGCTTTTGGCCACCATTTCGATCCGGCTGACCAGATTGACCGCGGGACCGATCACCGTGAAATCGAGCCGCTGCGCCGCGCCGATATTGCCGTAGATCACCGTGCCGTAATGGAGCGCCACGACCATCCGCAACGAAGCGCCGTCCCCGTCGAGTTCGGCGAGCGCCGTCTGCGCCTCGGCCGCCGCGGCAAGCGCCTCGCTCGCCGCGACAGTCGCGGTGCGGTCGGTACTGATCGGGAAAATTGCCAGCAACCCGTCACCGACGAATTTCAGGATTTCGCCGCCATGACGCTCGATGGCCTTGGCCTGAAGGTCGAAGACGTGGTCGAGCACCGCGATCACGCGCGCGCCCGGCAGACGGTCTGAGAACCGGGTGAAGTCGCGCAGGTCGGATGACCAAAGGACCGCGGCGATCTCGTCGCCGGTGCCGCGGCGGATCTGTCCGGCGAGAACGCGGGGACCGGTGATCGGGCCGAGATAGGCGTTAAGCACGTTCGCCGCGATGAGGCGCTGACTGAACCAGTCGGCGGCGACGGCAAGCGGCTCCGCGATCGACGTCAGTTGCGCGATCTCCTCGTCGGCAAAGCCGCCAGGCCGGTCGCCGACATAGGCGAGATAATTTTGCCGCCCGCCGACGCTCGGCACGGGCAGCGCCAGGAAATCGGTGCCGCCGCGTTCCTTCAGTTCGTGCAGCACCGGAAAATCGAGCCGCGCGTCGGCAACTTCGAGCGAGCGGCGGATGGTCTCGCCGCGCTCGCGGACGCGCATCACCGGGTTCTGGTCGAGGGGAACGCGCTCGCCAATCTCATACGCGATCATCACCTCGACAGTGCGGCCGGTTGAATGCCACCAGACATAGGTCGCGCCCAGAAATTGCGGATGCAGTGTCGTGATGCCGAGCGAGACGCGGAGCACCGGCAAGCCCGCGGCGAGCAGCCGCCACGACAGTTCGTCGACGATCTGCGCCAGCGACGGCGTGACTCGCGCCGCGCCCGTCAGCCAGACCCGTATATTCTCGATCGTGTCCGCGACCGGACGCGCCGCGACCGCGCGTTCGACCGTCTCGCCGCGCACCAGATCCTGCCCAGCAACGCGCTGCGGCACGGGATCGAGTGGCGGCGGCGCGGTATCGCTCATCGATCAGAATGCGTTGCCCGCGCGCAGCCACGCGACGTAGTCCGCCATCCCATCATCGACGCCGAATACCGGGCGATAGCCGAGCGCTGACACGCGGCTTAAATCCATGACGGGGTTGTCGCCGCGATTGTCCGGCCCGCTGCCCGGTTGCAGCGTCACTTCGATGCCAGGCGCCGCCTTCTTGATCGCGGCGGCGAAGTCCGCGCCGGTTGCAAAGCGGCCGCCGCCGATATTGTAGACGGCGTGATCGAGCTTCGGCGCGGTGTGGACCAGGCGAATGCCTTCGGCGCAATCCTTGACGTAGATCGCGTCGAGCGCGTCGCCGGCGAAATCCGGCCGTCCGTTGGGGCGCGGCAGCGGCGCGGCCTGTCCCTTCGCCGCGGCATGCGCGAGCCGGCTCGCGAGATTGTTCATCGAGTGATAGACCGGCCCCCAAACATTGCCGATACGCAGACATACCACCTCGATGCCGGTGCGGTCGCCGTAGTGCCGCCCCAGCACCTCGAATGTTTTTTTGAAGGCTTCGGTCGGGTGCGCACCCTGGACGCGCAGCGGCATGTCCTCGCGATAAGGCCCGCTGGCGACGCCGCCATAGATCGAGGACGAGCTGGCGATCGAAATGCGCTTCACCCCGGCGATGCGCCCGGCCTCGAGCACGTTGATGAGGCCGGACATATTGAGCCGGTAATCCTCGGCGGGCGAAAGCTGACCGAGCGGCGTCACGACCAGGTGAATGATGCTGGTGATTTTATGTTTCCGCGCCACCTCGATGATGGCGTGCGGGCCGGCGACGTCGACAGTCTCGATGGCGAATTTCTTGTCCGCGAGAAAGGACGGCATCCGGCCAGAGCGGTATCGCGTCGCCACCACATCGTTGCCGGATTTCAACAGGCTCGCCACGGTGTGGCTGCCGATAAAGCCCAACCCGCCGGTCACCAGGATCATGGCTGCCTCCCGCGCAAACCCATTCCACGGCCCGGATCATAGGCTTATTGTATGATCATTGGGATACGCCGTTCGGGAGACCGCCATGCTGAAAGAAGAGAACGAGCTTCTGTGCCGCGTCGGGCCGGGCACGCCGATGGGCAATTTCATGCGCCAGTTCTGGGTGCCGGTGATGCCGGCGGCGGGGCTGGAAGCTGGCGGCGATCCCGAGCGCGTCCGCATTCTCGGCGAGAATTTCGTCACTTTCCGCGCCCATGACGGCCGCGTCGGTTTCTTCGACGAAGGCTGCCCGCATCGCGGCGTGTCGCTGGTACTGGCGCGCAACGGCGATTGCGCCCTGACCTGCATCTTCCACGGATGGAAGATCGACGTCAGCGGCAAGGTGGTCGACGTCCCCGCCGAACCGCCCGACCGCCGCGAAGCCTTCGCGGCGCGCGTCAAGGTCAACCACTACCCGACCAAGGAAAAGGCCGGCATCCTATGGGTTTGGCTCGGCAAGGGCGAGCCAGCACCGTTCCCCAACTACAATTGGATCGACCTGCCGCAAAGTCATATCCGCTTCGGCCTCGGCAAGATCAACTCCAACTGGCTGAACGGGCTCGAAGGCCAGCTCGACAGCGCCCATGTCGGCATTCTGCACCAGGACTGGGCGACCAAGGACCCGAAGAAATTCGGCCAGAGCAACATCGACAACGCCACCGTCGATCTCGCGCCGCGTTTCGAATTCGAGGAACAGCCCTATGGCTTCCGCGAGGCTGCGGTGCGCAACATGCCGGACGGTCAGCACTATGTCCGCGTCCGCGAGTTCGTGATGCCGTGGTACTCGTACATTCCGCAGCATGGCGGCCGCGAAGGCATGCAGCTTCTCACCATTTCGGTGCCGATCGACGACGAAAACTCGATCCAGTGGGACGTGCGCTACAACCTCGTGCGGCCGCTGACCGACAGCAACTGGCCGAACCAGACGCGAATCAACGATATGACCGCGATGCTCGGCGGCCCCGAAAAACGTTACGGCCAGGACCGCGAGATGGTGAAGGGCGGCCGGTGGTCGGGCTTCAAGGTGCTGCGCCACGAGGACTACGCCGTCGCGGTGGCGCAAGGCGTCATCGCCGACCGCGCCAAGGAGTTCCTCGCCTCGAGCGACATTCCCATCGTGCGCGCGCGCCGCGCCCTGATGATCGCCGCCAAGAAAAGCGTCGAGGGCGAGAAAGGCCCCGAGTTCAATCCGGCGATCGACTGGAGCAAAGTGCGCTCCTTCGCCGAGACGATTCCGGCGAATTCCGACTGGAAACAGTTGCCGCGGGGTTGACGTGTCCGGCGATCTCCCCCTCTCGCCCTACAAGGTCATCGACCTGACTCGCGTGCGGTCGGGGCCGACCTGCGTGCGCCAGCTCGCCGATTGGGGCGCCGACGTCATCAAAGTCGAGGCTGTCGGCGAGGACACGCTGCAAGGTGGCACGCGCGACTCCTCGGACTTCCAAAACCTTCACCGCAACAAGCGCGCCATCGCCCTCGACCTCAAAACGAAGGATGGCGTCGAGATTTTGAAAAAGCTGGTGCGGGAGGCCGACGTCGTGGTCGAGAACTACCGGCCCGACGTGAAGCACCGGCTCGGCATCGATTACGAGACGCTGCGCGCGGTCAATCCGCGCCTGGTCTATGCCAGCATTTCCGGCTTCGGCGAGGACGGGCCTTATCGCGAGCGGCCGGGCTTCGACCAGATCGCGCAGGGCATGGGGGGCATCATGTCGGTGACCGGCCTGCCGGGCCAGGGCCCGGTGCGCGCCGGCATTCCCATCGCCGATCTGTGTGCCGGCATTTTCGCGTCGCAGGGGATCATGCTGGCGCTGATCGAGCGCGAGCGCTCGGGCCAGGGCCAATGGGTGCAGTCGTCGCTGCTGGCCGCGCAGATTTTCATGCTCGATTTCCAGGCGGCGCGCTGGCTGATGGACCGGCAGGTGCCGGGCCAGGCCGGGAACAACCATCCCTCCGGCGCGCCGACCGGCGTGTTCGCGACCAAGGACGGGCACATCAACATCGCCACCACCGGGCAGGAGATTTACAAGCGCTTCTGCGACGCCATCGGCGCGCCGGGCCTGTTCACCGACCCGCTATTCGCCGACGGCCGCAAGCGGTTTCAGAATCGCGACAGGCTCAACGCGGCGATCGAGGAAATCACCAAGACCAAAACCTCGACGGAATGGATAGACCTGTTCAATGAAGCCGGCGTGCCGGCCGGGCCGATCTACAACATCCAGCAAGTCTTCGAGGACGCGCAGGTCAAGCATCTCGGCATGGCCGCGCCGCTTGACCATCCGAAGAAGGGGCGCACCGAATACCTGGCGCAGCCGATTAAGCTGAGCCGCACGCCGTGGCAGCTTCGCGCCGTGCCGCCGGAAAAAGGCGAGCACACCGACGCGGTGCTGCGCCAGCTCGGCTACGACGACAAAGCCATTGCCGAGCTGCGCTCGCGGAAAATCGTCGAGTAGCTAACCGTTCGCCGTCGTCGGATCGATGGTACGGCGGATTTCGGTGATCTTGTTGGCGGGGAAGCCGCTGATCTGGGCGTGCTTCCGGATCACGTCTTCGTTCTCGGCGAGATAGACGCAAAACGTCTTGTCGGCCGCGACATAGGATTCGACCCATTGAATCGACGGCCCGATCTTCGCCAACGCCTCGTTGGACGTCTTGGCTGCCGCCTTAAGCGCCTCGCGTTCAGCGCTGCCGATGGCCGGCAATTCCCGTTCGATGACAAAACGACGTAACGCCATTTTTTCCTCCATAGAAAAAAGCTCGCGACAGTGGCAGAGCGGAGCTGGAGCGACAAGCGGCGTTTCGACAAATGCGCGCTATGCGCCTGTGGTCAATCCGTGATCGAGGTCGCGGATGATGTCCGCGACCGATTCCAGGCCGATGGAGACGCGGATCACTTCCGGCCCGGCGCCGGCGGCCGCCCGCTGTTCGTCGGTTAGCTGGCGATGCGTCGTCGAGGCGGGGTGGAGGACCAGACTGCGCGTGTCGCCGATATTCGCGAGATGGGAGAATAGCCGCACGCTCTCGACCAGTTTTACCCCCGCCTCATAGCCGCCCCTGAGGCCGAAGGTGAACACCGAGCCCGCGCCCTTGGGCATGTATTTTTGCGCGAGCGCGTGGAACGGGCTGGATTTGAGACCGGCATAGGACACGAACGAGACGCGCGGATCGGCGGCAAGAAATTCCGCGACCGCTTGCGCGTTGGCGACGTGGCGCTCCATCCGCAGCGGCAAGGTCTCAATGCCGGTGATGGTGAGGAACGCGTTCATCGGCGACTGCGCCGGGCCGAAATCGCGCAGCGCCACGGCGCGCGCTTTCATGGTGAAGGCGAAGTCGCCGAAATTCTCGTAGAAGCGGAAGCCGTGATAGGCGGGCTCCGGCTCGGTCAGCGACGGAAATTTGCCGCCGGCGTTCCAGTCGAACTTGCCGCTTTCGACAATCGCGCCGCCGAGCGCATGGCCGTGCCCGTCGAGGAACTTGGTGGTCGAATGCGTGACCAGATCGGCGCCCCACTCGATCGGCCGGCACAGATAGGGCGTCGCCAGCGTGTTGTCGACGATGAATGGTACGCCCGCTTCGTGCGCGATGGCCGCGACTTTTTCGAGATCGACCACAATGCCGCCGGGATTGGCGAGGCTCTCGACGAAGATCGCCTTGCATTTCGGCGTCATCGCCTTGCGGAAATTTTCGGGATCGGTCGGGTCGACGAAGTGGCAGGTCCAGCCGAGCCGCTTGAACGACAGGCCGAACTGGGTCAGCGAGCCGCCATAGAGATTGCGCGACGCGACGAACTCGTCGCCCGGCTCAAGCAGCGTGAAGAACGCGAGGAACTGCGCGGCATGGCCCGACGCGGCGGCGATGGCGGCGCGCCCGCCTTCGAGATTGGCGAGCCGTTCCTCCAGCACCGACACGGTCGGATTACCGATGCGTGCGTAGAGATAGCCAAAATTGTGAAGGTTGAAGAGCGATGCGGCATGATCCGCGTCGTCGAACACATAGGCGGTGCTTTGATGGATCGGCGTGGCGCGCGCCCGCGTCGTCGGATCGGGCGCGGCGCCGGCATGAATCGCGCGCGTCTCGAACCCATAGGCAAGGTTGCCGCCTTCCTGTTTGCGCGCCGACATGCGATTGGGCGCGGCGAGGGGCCGGTTGGAGATGATACCGCTGTCGACGCCGCTCCAGCCCAGCTCGCCGCCGAGCCGGCCGTACTCGATCTTCATGCAGCGGTCCTGCACCACCTCGATTCCCGCCTCTTCGGCGCGTTTTGCCGCTTCCTCGTTGCGGATGCCGAGCTGCATCCATACGACCTTGGCCTTGATGGCGATGGCGTCCTCGACGATCGGCGGCACTTGGGCCGAGTTGCGGAAAATATCGACGACATCGACGGGGTCCGGAATGTCGCGCAGGGTCGCGTAGACCTTTTCGCCGTTGAGCATCTGCCCGGCCAGAGCGGGATTGACCGGAATCACGCGGTAGCCCTTGAGCTGGAGATAGCGCATCACCAGATGGCTCGGCCGGTTCCAGTTGGCCGAGGCGCCAACCAGCGCGACGGTGCGCGCCTCGCGCAGAAGGCGGCGAAGCTGGGCGTCGGAATAGGAGTTTTCAGTCATCAGTTTTCAGTTGTCAGTCCGGCAATCGTTCCAACTTACTACTGATAACTGAAAACTGATAACTCCCGAGGACAACCGTGCCCAACCCCAAAGACATCGCCGTTTTCGTCGGCAGCCTGCGCAAGGAATCGTTCACCCGCAAAGTCGCCTTGGCGATGGCGAAGATCGCGCCCGCGACAATGAAACTGTCGATCGTCGAGGTTGGGCATCTCGGCCCTTACAACCAGGACCTCGACCCCAACCCGCCGGCGGATTGGACGGCCCTGAAAGAGCGCATCCAAAAGGCAGACGCCGTGCTGTTCGCGACGCCGGAATATAACCGCTCGGTTCCCGGTTTTTTCAAGAACGTCATCGACATCGCATCGCGCCCCTACGGCAAGAGCGCGTGGGACGGCAAGCCCGCCGCCATCGTCAGTGTTTCTCCCGGCGCGATCGGCGGGTTCGGCGCCAATCATCATCTGCGCCAGTCGCTGGTGTTCCTCAATATGCCGACCATGCCTCAGCCCGAAGCCTATGTTGGCGGTGCGGCGCAACTGATCGGCGCCGACGGCGATTTCGCCAAGCCCGAGACCAAGGAATTCCTCGGTAAGTTTCTCGCCGCGTTCGACCGCTGGATCGACCGTAACGCGCCCGCCAAATAAGACGCGCGTGCCGGCGACGATCTTTACCATCGGCCATTCGACGCGGACGATTCCCGAATTCGCCGCGCTGCTGCAAGAGGCAGGCGTCGATCTTCTGGTCGATATCCGCTCGATCCCACGCTCGCGCACCAATCCGCAATTCAACGCGGACACGCTGCCGGCGGCGCTGGTGGAGTTCAGCATCGGCTGGCACGCATCGGCGGCGCTCGGCGGGCTGCGTCACCACAAAAAAGGCGCCCCGCCCTCGCCCAACCTCTATTGGCGGGTCGCCGCGTTCCGCAATTATGCCGATTACGCCGAGACCCCCGCGTTCCGCTCCGGCCTCGACGAGCTCGAGCGGCTCGCGGGCGATCATCGCTGCGCGATCATGTGCGCCGAGGCGGTGTGGTGGCGCTGTCACCGACGCATCGTCGCCGACTATCTGCTGAGCGACGGTTTCGACGTCCGTCATATCATGGGGCAAGGCAAGATCGAGCCGGCCTCGCTGACGCCGGGTGCGCACCGGCAAGACAACGGCACGCTGGTCTATCCGGCCGCGCCATTGCCGAATTAGCCGAGAGACTGAGAATTTTTCTCGCAGCGTTCGACTGCAACGCGCCGCCTCATTAGGCGGCGTCAGTAGGTTCCGCACTCCTCCGGCTTGGCGTTGTAGGTCACCCATTGGTCTCGGACGCGGAGACATCCATGCGACCAGTTTCCGGAAATAACTTTCCCGGTGGGTGTGCGCCACGTGCCCTGGCCGTTTGGCCGCTGATCCTTGAACTCACCTTCGAAGCGGGAATGGTTAGTAAACTCGAGAACGGCATGGCCGTTTAACTTGCCCGTCTTGAACTCGCCGACATCGGTTTCGTAGTGCTTGTCGCCTGAATACCAACGCAGGGTACCATGCCCCTGCGCGTAACCGCCAACGCAAGGCCCATCCCACGTGATTCGGTCGTCAACCGCCGGGATCGGATTCCACACACGGCATCCAGATCTCGCATCGACGATCCACCCAGGTTCCCGAGCAAACCCGCTCGACAGGCCCGCCGTCAAGAACAGCGCCGCTGCCAACACGACCTTGCGTTTATTCACCTTTCCCCCTATTCCCGCACCGGGACGCGATGGGGCTTCTATATCGGGAGGAAACAGAATGAGCAAGAACGTCGATCTCGCCAAGCTGCCGAAATTCGACCAGTTGCCGGTAAAGGAAGGCGCGCCGCCGGACTCGGTTTGGGGCGTGTTCGGCGACAATGACGAGCTGGGCTGTCTCAATTTCCTGACGCCGGAGAATATCGTCGCGGCCGCAAAATTGGTGAAGACCGGCAAGGTGTTCCGCCTCGACGCCAAGGTCGGTTACGCCAAGCCGCCTTTGTTCGGCCGCCCGCCTTTCGTCCACGACATCGTCAATCTCAGCCCAACCGCGCATGACGATCTGCTCAATGCCTACAACACGCAGGAAGGCAGCCAGTGGGACGGGCTGGCCCATGTCGGCCACGTCAAGCACCGCAAATTTTATGACGGCGTCACCGCCGAAGAAATCCGCGCACGCAAGGGCCGTTTGATGATCTCGTCCTGGGCCAATAAATTCGTCGGCCGCGGCGTGATGGTCGACGCCGCGAAATATCGCGCCGACCAGGGCCGGCCGATCAAGCCGCTAACCCGCGACGTGGTGACGCTCGACGATCTCAGGGGCGCGCTCGCCGCGCAAAAAACCACGCTGACTCCGGGATCGGTGCTGCTGGTGCGCACCGGCTGGATGGAGGCGTACGAGGCGTCGAGCGACGCCGAGAAAAAAGCGATGGCACCGATGGACAAGCTCAAATCGGTCGGCGTCGAGCCAAGCCGGGCGCTGGTCGAATGGCTGTGGAACAACCGCGTTGCCGCGCTCGGCACCGACACGCCCGCAGCCGAGCCCTGGCCGTGGAACCTGACCGACGCCGACGCGCTGCATCACCGCGCGATCCCGCTGCTCGGCCTGTCGCTCGGCGAGCAGTTCGTGCTGAAGCCCCTGGCTGAGGATTGCGCCAAGGACGGGAAGTGGGAGTTCCTGCTGGTGGCGGTGCCGATCAATCTCGATAACGGCATCGCAACCCCGGCCAACACGGTGTGCATCAAGTAATGCCGCGCGTTTCGGCGAATATCGGCATTCTGTTCCGCGAGCTGGGTTTTCTCGACCGGTTCGCCGCCGCCGCGCGCGCCGGATTTCAGGCGGTCGAGTGCTGGACACCGTATGAGCATCCGGTGGCCGAGGTGAAGCGCCGCATTGCCGACGCCGGAATCCCGCTCATCGGCATCAACACCGCGATGGGCGGGCGCAAGGGCGATATGGGCCTCGCCGGGGTGCCGGGTCGCGAGGCCGAGTTCGACCAGTTGATCGCGCAATCGCTCGATTACGGCGCGGCGCTCGGCGTGCGACACGTCCATGTCATGGCCGGCGCGATCGACGGCTTCTCCGAGGAGGAAGGTCTGGCGACGATGCGACGCAACCTCGCGCGCGCGGTGAAGCGCGCCGAGGCGGCGGGCATCACGCTCGTGATCGAGCCGGTCAACCGCGTCGACCGGCCAACTTATCTCCTCGCGAGTTCGGCACGCGCCGCCGAGATCATCGATGCGGTCGGTTCGCCACGCCTCAAGATGATGTTCGATTTCTTCCATCTCCAGATCATGGAAGGCGATGTGATCCGCCGGTTTGAGCGGCTGATGCCGAAGATCGGCCATGTCCAGTTCGCCGCCGTGCCGAACCGTGCCGAACCCGACCAGGGCGAACTCAATTTCGCCTGGATTCTGGGCGAGATCGACCGGCTTGGCTGGGGCGGCTATGTCGGCGCCGAGTATCAGCCACGCGGCACGACCGAGAGCGGCCTCGGCTGGCTCAAAAAATTCAATCTTCTTTAGCTGCAACAGGTTCCGAGTCGCGTCCGTCATTCGGAACGATGGCCGCGACCGGCGCGGCTACGGAGGAACCATGTTGCAAAACCTGAGCCGCCTGTTCCGTCAGGATAGCGGCGTCACCGCTCTCGAATATGCGCTGATCGCGGCGCTCATCGCGCTTATCATCATCGGCGGCGTCAGCCTGCTCGGCACCGACGTCTCGAAAGTGTTCTCGACGGTCGCCAACACCGTCTGACGGGGTCCGCCGCTTAGCCTTTGAACCGCTTCGCCAGCCCGTCGGCGGCACGCACCAGCAACCCGGTGTCGACGCCCACGGCGACGAAGAGGTAACCCCATTCGATATACCGCTTGGCCTCTTCCTCGTTGGTGGTGAGGATGCCCGGCGCCTTGCCGCATTTGCGGATGGTCACCGCAGCCCTCTTGATCGCCTCCTGGACCGCCGGGTTGCCCGGCTGGCCGATTAGCCCGTATGACGCGGACAAGTCTGACGGACCGATGAACACGCCGTCGACGCCCGACACCGACGCAATTTCTTCAAGATTGTTTTCCAACGATTCCCGGGTTTCAACCTGGACCAGAAGGCAGATTTCGTCATCGGCCTTTTTCAGGTAGTCGCGGACGCGGCCATAGCGGCTGGCGCGCGCACCGCCCGCGACGCCGCGCTTGCCGTGCGGCGGATAACGCGTCGCAGCGACGGCGGCGACCGCTTCGTCGCGCGTCTGGACATAGGGCACCAGCACGGTCTGCGCGCCGATGTCGAGCACGCGCTTGATCAGGACCAGGTCGTTCCAGGCCGGCCGCACCAGCGCCGACGCGGTGCCGCGCTGCGCCGCCTGGAGCTGGGACACCAGGTCGGGGATTTCGTTGGGCGAATGCTCGGTGTCGAGCAGGATCCAGTCGAAGCCGCTATCGGACAGGATCTCCGCGCCGATATTGCTGCACAGGCTGCTCCAGATGCCGACCTGCAACTTGCCGGCGGCGAGCGCAGCCTTGAACGCGTTCTTTTGCAATTCCATCGTCACGCCCTCCTAAACGTATTGCACCGCGAGCGAACCGAGCGGCCCGAAATCCGCGTGGAGCGTGTCGCCCTTGTTGATCCAGATGGCGCGGATGAACGAACCCGACAGCAGCACCTGCCCCGCCGGTATTTCAATGCTGTGCCGGCCGAACCGGTTGGCGAGCCAGGCGATCCCGTTGGCTGGATGGCCCATGACACCGAGCGCCAGGCCGGTTTCCTCGATATCGGCGTTGCGATACAGCGCGCCGCCGACCCAGCGTAGATCGAAATCGAACGGCTTGATCGGCCGCCCGCCGATCACCAGCCCCGCCGCCGCGGCGTTGTCGGCGACGGTGTCGAAAATCTTGCGCGGATTCTGGACGCGCGCATCGACCAGTTCCATTGACGGCACGATATATTCGGTCGCCCGCATGACATCCATCATGCCGATGCCGGGACCCTTCAGCGACTTGTTGAGCACGAACACCAGCTCGATTTCGAGGCGCGGTGCGCAATAATCGGCATGCTTTACGGTCGCGCCGTCGGGTACCAGCATCGTGTCGAGGAGATGACCGTAATCGGGTTCGTTGATTTGCGATGACGCCTGCATCGCCTTCGAGGTCAGGCCGATCTTGTAGCCGATGATCTTCGCGCCTTTCGCCACCTTGTCCTTGATGACCAGGTCCTGGATCGCATAGGCGTCGTCGAAATCGATGTCGGGCCAGGTCTTTGACAATTGCTCCATCGGCTTGCGCGTTTCCTCGGCGGTGCGCAGGGCGCTGGCGGCCTTTTGGCGGTCGGCTGGAGACATCATGACGCCATTTCCTCCTGTCCGGCGCTAATGCGCGCCCTTGTCGTTGCAACGGGGGTAATCCGGCATGACCGCACACGGCCCGTCAATGCCGATTTGCCAAGCGGCCTTGTCGATGACGAGCTTGTTCCCAACCAGTGTCAGTCGCATCGCGGCATAGCCCTCATTGTCTTCGATCGATCCGCCTTTTGCTTTTTGGCGCACCACAGCGGCGGCAGCAAAATTGGGATAGTCGGGAAACGGGCCGCGCCAGACCTGCATGCCGTTGGGCAGGCGCTTGGCTAATTCATCCTGCCAGGCCTCGACATCAATCGGCGCCCAGCCTTTGTCTCGCCCGATAAACAAACGCCCGAGCGGAAATTGTCCGGTGCCATGGGTTTCGGCACCCAGGTCGAGAAAATCGCCGAACTTGTTGCGGAACTGCACGGGCTTGTTAAAGCGCGCATCTTCCGCAGCGGCCTCGGCGACCGGCGGCGTTTTTTCGTCCGCGCCAACGGCGAATACCGCGACCCCCGCACCAAGCGAAGCACCATCGTCGACATATTCCTGAATCTGGTAGCGCAGCGCGCTGCCGCTGCCGGCAACGATGCCGGATTTCGCGACGCGGCAAGCCAGCCCGTCGAGATCGTCCGGCAGTGCAATCTTGGCGCAGTCGGCGGCGTTGGCCTCGATGGCGGCCATCGCCGCCGCCGCCGCCAGCACCGCCACCCACCTAATTACCGGCATGAAACGCCCCCCGCGCGCCGATCATAACCGTTTCCGGCTTGGCAAGGCGCGGACAACCTACGATAGTATGAACCGGTTTTGTGAATTCCGGCCACCAAGACGGAGGTGAGCTCCGCTTGGCCTTTGGGGGGCTTGGATTTGCGCCAGGATGAGTATCGCGACCAAATCGCCGCGGTCTTTGCCGACCTCGGCGTGACCGACCGGACGGAGCGCGTCCGGCTATATCGATTCGCGCGCGCCGTGTTGCGGCTCGGCCTCGCCGACATCTCCGAGCCGCGCGTTCCGCTCGGTCGTGCCAGCGCTCTGCTCGACCTCGAGGGCGCGATCCGCGATAGCGAGCGCCGCTTTTCGGCGCCCACCGAAGCACAGCTTGCCCTGACACTGACCTCGCCGACATCGCCGCCGTCCCGCCCGTCATGGCCGGGCCAAGGTCACGTCCTGGCGACTCTCGTCACGCGCAATATCCGCATCATGCTGGCACGTGACCCGCTCGCCTATCTTTGGTTGTTCCTCGCACCGGCATTGACGATCGCCGTGCATTTTTGGGCTTACACCTTCCTGCTTGGATTCGGTTCGGTGCTCGACATGCCGACCTTGCCGTTCCTGATCCTCGGCATCGGCGGCTGGCAGATGATGCGGGTAATGACGCTCAAGCTCGGCCAGGAGCTGACGCGGGAGCGCAATCTCGCGCGGCTGGAGCCGATCGACACCTTAACCATCGCTGCCGCGAAGGCGCTGGAACTGGCTTTCACCTATACCGCGGTCGTCGCTGTCGCGATGGCGTGCGTTGCGTTCTTAAGCGATGATCCCGCGCCGCGCGACCTGCTTGGCGTCGCGTTCTACTGGATGCTGCTTGCGGTATCGGGGTTCGGCCTCGGCCTGTTGCTCAACCTATGCCGCCACTATCTGCACGGCGTGTCGCTGTTAGCGGTGCCGGTATTCCGCATCGGCTTCTTCTTCTCCGGCGTGGTCGTGGTGTCGGAGCAATTCCCCGAGCGGTT
>JANWJX010000026.1 GCA_025451725.1 Allostellaceae bacterium | reverse complement strand
GCGCCGAACGCGGTCGCCGCGCCGGAAAACAGCTTCGCCTCGGACACGATCTGCGCGTGGGTCTCGAGACCGATCACTACCTCCCACTCGCCGGTGCGGCCTTTGACGAGGTTGCTCATCGCGTCGGCTCCGCGGTGAAGTTCGCGGCGCTTTCGAGAACGGCGGCGACGCGGAACACGGTCTCCTCGTCGAAGGCACGGCCGATAACGTGGAGGCCGAGCGGCAGACCATCATCGCTCAGCCCCGCGGGCAGCGAAATGGCCGGCAGGCCCGCGAGGTCGGCGGGCACGGTGAACACATCGTTCAGATACATCGTGATCGGATCGTCCTGCTTTTCGCCCAGCGCGAAGGCGGGCGACGGCGTGGTCGGCGTCAGGATCGCGTCGCAGCGCGTAAACGCTTGTTCAAAGTCCTGCGCGATCAAGGTGCGGATTTTCTGCGCGCGGAGGTAATAGGCGTCGTAGTAGCCGGCCGAGAGGACATACGTTCCGATGAGAATGCGGCGTTTGACCTCGGCGCCGAACCCGGCCGCGCGGGTGTTCTCGTACATCGCGTCGAGAGACTCGCCGGGCACGCGCAAGCCGAACCGCACGCCGTCATAGCGCGCGAGGTTCGACGACGCTTCGGCTGGCGCGATGATGTAGTAGGTCGCGAGCGCGTACTTGGTCATCGGCAGGCTGATCTCGACCGGAATCGCGCCCGCCGACTTGATCCATTCGACGCCGCGTTGCCACAGCGCTTCGATCTCCGCCGGCATGCCGTCGACGCGATATTCCTTGGGCACGCCGATCTTGAGGCCGCGAATGTCGCCGGTCAGCGAAGCGGCGAAATCCGGCACCGGAACCGGCGCGGACGTCGAATCCTTGGGATCGTGCCCCGACATAGCCTGCAGCATCAGCGCGGCATCGCGCACCGTGCGCGTGATCGGCCCGGGATGATCGAGCGAGGAGGCGAACGCGACCACGCCCCAGCGCGAGCATCGGCCGTAGGTCGGCTTCATGCCGACCACACCGCAAAAGCTCGCCGGCTGCCGGATCGAGCCCCCGGTGTCCGTGCCCGTGGCGCCGAGCGCGATGCGCGCCGCCACCGCCGCCGCCGAGCCGCCCGACGAGCCGCCGGGCACCAGCGGGCGGTTGTCGCCACGTCGCCGCCACGGATTCTCCACCGGGCCGTGGCACGACGTGGCGTTGCTTGACCCCATGGCGAATTCGTCGAGGCTGGTCTTGCCCAGCATCACCGCGCCGGCATCCCACAGTTTCGCCGTGACGGTGGCTTCATAGGGTGGCTTGAACCCTTCGAGGATGCGCGAGCACGCCGTCGTCAGAACATCCTTGGTGCAAAACAGATCCTTGATCGCGAGCGGCACGCCTTCGAGCGCCGCGCCCTCGCCGCGCGCCAGCTTGGCGTCGCTCGCCGCCGCCATCGCCAGCGCCTGGTCGGGCGTTTCGGTGACGAAGGCATTGAGCGAGCGCGCCGCCGCCATCGCGTCGAGATGCGCCTCGGTCAGTTCGCGCGCCGAGAATTTCTTGGCGCGGAGTCCGTCGCGCGCGTCCGACAAGGTAAGGCGCGTGAGTTCGCTCACTCCACCACCTTCGGCACGGCGAAAAAGCCGCGCGCTTCCTGCGGCGCGTTTTTGAGGATGGCATCGCGATCGCCGCCGTCGGTGACTTTGTCCTCGCGCATCGGCATTTTCATGTGCGCGACGCTGGTCATCGGCGCGACACCGGTGACATCGACCTCGTTGAGTTGCTCGATCCACGCCAGAATGCCGCTCAGCTCGCCGGCCAGCGATTCGAGTTCGCTGTCGGAAACCTTGATCCGCGCCAGGGTGGCGATGCGCGCCACGATGGTCTTGTCCAACGCCATGATATAGTTCTCGGATTCCCTAAGGCGCGCGCACGCTAACACCCGCCCATGCCCCTCTGCAATCCCAGCGAACTCCGTGAACGGCTGCCGCCCGGCGTACGCCTCCTGGGGCTCGACGTCGGCACCAAAACTATAGGCATGGCACTGTCGGACACGCGGCTCCGTATCGCCTCGCCGCTGGACACGATCCACCGCACCAAGTTCAAGGACGACATGGCGGCGCTTAATGCCGCCATCGACAAGCATGGCGTCGGCGGACTGGTGGTGGGGTTGCCGCTGCGGCTCGACGGCGACGACGGACCGCGCACCCAAAGCGTCCGGCAATTCGCGAAGAACGTGCTGGCGGCGCGCGATTTGCCATTGGCGCTGTGGGACGAGCGCATGTCCACCCTCGCGGTGGAACGCGGCATGATCGCCGCCGACCTGACCCGCAAGCGTCGCGCGGAAATAATCGACCGCGCCGCCGCCGCCTATATCTTGCAGGGATTTCTCGACGCCACGAGTCCGCGAGGGTGACTCAGTTCTCCTCGCACTGATTCTCGGCTTCCATCTGGGCCGCCGCGCCCTTGGCGAATTCGGGATCATTGGAATCAGCGGGCTTGCCGCCGTTCATGGCGTCGCCCATCGCCTTGAGGGCCTTGAGCACGGCGGCGCGGTCGTCCGCTTTGATCTTGCCCGACGTACAGGTACACAGTTTCTCGGCGTTGGGATTGCCGCCTTCCGTGTCCTTGCACAATTGCATGTAGTCGTCGGCGAAGACCGGCGCCGCCGACAGCAGGAAAACCGCCGTCAGGGCCAAGGCGAAACGCTTCATCGTCACCCCCTACGTTCGCGTTTATGGCCCGACGCTAGGGGAAGGCAAGTGCCCCGGCAACCGGTAAAAGATTGCTTGGCTGCCGCGCAATGCTATGACAATTCCAAACAGCGAGGACGACGTGACGGGCGCGCTCGAGGGAATTCGCATTTTCGACATGAGCCGCGTGCTGGCGGGGCCGAGCTGCACCCAGCTTCTCGGCGATCTCGGCGCCGAGGTCATCAAGATCGAGCGGCCGGGCGAAGGCGACGACACGCGCAAATGGGGCCCGCCTTTCCTCAAGGACGGGGCCGGGCGCGACACCGCCGAAAGCAGCTATTACCTTTCGGCCAACCGCGCCAAACGCTCGCTGACGCTCGACTTCACCAAGCCGGAGGGCCGTGCCATCGCGTTGCGCCTGATCGCGCAAAGCGATGTGCTGGTGGAGAATTACAAGGTCGGCAACCTGGCCAAATACGGCCTGGACTACCCGTCGCTCCGCCATGATTTCCCGCGCCTGGTCTATTGCTCGGTGACGGGCTTCGGCCAGACCGGGCCGTACGCGCCGCGTCCCGGCTACGATTTCCTCGCCCAGGCGATGGGCGGCATCATGAGCCTGCAAGGCGAGCCCGAGGGCGAGCCGATGAAAGGCGCGGTCGCGTTCGCCGACCTGATGGCGGGCATGTACAGCGCAGTGGCGATCCTCGCCGCGCTGCATCACCGCGACCGCACCGGCGAGGGCCAGCATATCGACATGGCGCTGCTCGACACCCAGGTGGCGTGGCTCGGCAACCAGGCGCAGGCCTATCTGACCTCGGGCAAGGCGCCGCCGCGCCTCGGCAACGCGCACGCCACCGTGGTGCCGTACCATGTGTTCCCGAGCGCGGATGGCCATATCGTGCTGGCGATCGGCAATGATGGGCAGTTTCGGAAATTCTGCGCGTGCGCCGGCGTGCCCGACCTCGCCGCCGATCCGCGCTTCGCCACCAATAGCGCCCGCGTCGTCAACCGCGCCGTCGTGGTGCCCGAAGTCGCGCGCCTCGTCGCGCAACGCAAATCGGCCGACTGGATCGCGGCGCTGGAACAGGCCGGCGTGCCGTGCAGCCCGATCAACAGCCTTAATCAGGTGTTCGCCGATCAGCAGGTGAAGGCGCGCGACATGGTGGTGCGCATGGCACATCCGGGCGCGCCCGAACCGATCGCGCTGCTCGCCAACCCGATCAAGTACTCGGCAACCCCGGTCGAATACAAATTGCCGCCGCCGACCATGGGCCAACACACCGAAGCGATCCTCCACGAGATGCTCGGCCTCGGCGACGCCGAAATCGCGGCGCTGCGCAAGTCGGGCGTGATCTGATGGCGCTGTTCACCATCGGCTATGAGGGCCGGGCCCTCGACGACGTGCTGGGCAAGCTCCACGCCAACCGGATCGATATGGTGGTCGATGTCCGCGCCCTGCCCCTCTCTCGCAAGCGCGGCTTTTCCAAGAAGGCGCTGGCGGCCGCGCTGAACCAAGTCGGCATCGCGTATGAGCATCGCGTCGCGCTCGGCACGCCGAAATCCATCCGCGCGCGCTACAAGCGCGACCACGATGTCGCGGCGCTGACCACGCAATTCACGAAATATCTCGCGGGCCAGACGCATTCGCTCCTGGAGCTGATCGATCTGGTCAAGGGCAAGCGCGCGTGCCTTCTCTGTTTCGAGGCCGATCCCGCGCTGTGCCACCGCTCGCTGGTGGCCGAGGGCGCGCGCAAACTGGGCGGGCCGGCCGCGAAGCATCTCTAGCCCGCCATGATCGATGCCGTCATGCACGCGCTGACCAATGTCGGCGATTCGGCCATCACGCTCCCGATCGGCGCCGTGGTGCTGGTCTGGCTCGCGATCTGGGGCGACCGGCGGAACGCACTGTTGTGGCTCGCGGCGTTGTTCCTGTGCGCGGGCGTGACGGCGGCGCTCAAGATCTATTTCAAGGCATGCCCGGCGCCGGGAATCGATCTCGACAGCCCAAGCGGCCATACCAGCATGAGTCTTTACGTTTACGGCGGCGTTACGCTCGTTACGGCGGTGCAATACCGGCAATGGCCGCGGCAGACCGTGCTGGCCCTCGGCGCGCTATTGGTCTTGGCCATCGCCGCGTCACGCGCCGTGCTGGAATTTCATACTATCACCGAGGTGATCGTCGGCTTCGTTATCGGGATAGCGGCGTTGGCGCTGTTCTGGCTGTTCTACCGGCATCACCGGCCGGTCGCCATGCCGGCCTGGCCACTATGGGTGGTAGCCTTGGTCCCAATCGTGTTCCTGAGCGGCCATTCCCTATCGGCCGAGGGATTGTTGGGCAGGATTGCGCGTTTCCTTCACGCGATCGTGGGGTTTTGTGTCTGAGCCCGATTGGACTTCCACGGCCTGAACACCTAGATTCTACGAGCCACAGGAGGGAATCCGATCATGGCGACCGTCCCCGCTCTCGCTACCCCATCGATTGAGGGCGGCCTTGCCCGCTATTTGCGCGACATTCGCAAGTTTCCGATGCTCGCGCAGGAGGAAGAATACATGCTCGCCAAACGCTGGCGCGAGCATGCCGACCCGGAAGCCGCCCAGAAGCTGGTGACCTCGCATCTGCGCCTCGTCGCAAAGATCGCGATGGGTTATCGCGGCTACGGCCTGCCGCTCGCCGACCTGATCGCCGAGGGTAATCTCGGCATGATGCAGGCGGTAAAGCGCTACGACCCGGAGCGCGGTTTCCGCCTTGCCACTTATGCGATGTGGTGGATCCGCGCTTCGATCCAGGAATACATCCTGCACTCCTGGTCGCTGGTGAAACTCGGCACCACGGCGGCGCAGAAGAAGCTGTTCTTCAATCTGCGCCGTATCAAAGGCCGAATCCAGGCGATCGATGACGGCGATCTGTCGCCCGAGAATTTGAAGCTGATCGCGACCGAGTTGAACGTGCCCGAGTCCGACGTGATCGACATGAACCGCCGCCTCGCCGGGCCGGATCATTCGCTCAACGCCCCGGTCCGCGCCGATGGCGACGTCGGCGGCGAATGGCAGGATTGGCTTCAGGACGATGCCGACGATCAGGAAGAGACGCTGGGCGAAATGGAGGAGCTCGGCCTGCGCCGCGATCTCCTCACCGCGGCGATGTCGCATCTGACGCCGCGCGAGCGCGACATCCTGCAAGAGCGGCGGCTGCGCGACGAACCGACCACACTTGAAGACCTGGCGCAGAAATACGGCGTGTCGCGCGAGCGGGTACGGCAGATCGAGGTCCGCGCCTTCGACAAGCTCCAGGCGCAGATGAAGCAGGCGGCGCAAGAGCGACGGCTGCTGCCGCAACCCTAGCGGACGATCAGCCCCGGCAAGCGCCGGGTGACGATCTCCTCGGCGTCGCGCGCGATGTCGCGGACGATGTCGCCCGCCGGCCTGATCGAGTCCGTCAGGCCGACCGACTCCCCGGCAAGCAGGCTCATTTCCTCGAAGTCGCCGTTGAATTCCGGCGTCGGCGGCAAGCCGATGAAACGCTGCATCGACATGGCATGGCCATAGAGCGACATTTGGCCGATCACCGGATGCCCTTCGGCCGGTACCGTCTTGTACGGCGGCGGCTCGTCGCGCTTTTCCCATTCGCGCACCAGCCGGTTGCGCAGGCCGCGCACTGTCGCATCGGGAAAATCCGGACCGAAGATATTGTGCCGCGCCGTGTCCTGCACCCCGGCCGCGATCAGGCGCTTCTTGTATTCGTCGTGCGCGAAGGCTTCCGGTGACGCGAGCAGGCGCGTGCCGACCGAGACGCCGTCGGCGCCGAGCGCCAGCGCCGCCGCCAGCCCGCGCCCGTCGGCGATGCCGCCCGCGGCGAGTACCGGCACCGCACCCTCGATCGCGTCGATGACCGCGGGCAACAGCGACAAGGTCGCGGCGGCGGCGCGATTGTGCCCGCCGGCCTCGCTGCCCTGCACGATAAGCGCGTCGGCGTGAGCGCGCACCGCCCGCTTCGCTTCGGCGACGCTGCCGACCTGAAGCCACACATTGCATCCGCCGGCGTGCAGTCGCTCGATCCATTCCTTCGGTACGTCGTCCCAGAAGAACACCACGACCGGCACTTGTTCCTCGGCGCACAGCTCGATGTGCTCGATGCCGTTGAAGCGCGGAATGATGTTGACCCCGAACGGGTCGCCGCCGGCGCGCAATTCGCGCAGTTCGCTGCGCAACAGCTCGGGCGGCATGCCGCTGGCGCCGAGAACGCCCAACCCACCCGCCGCGGACACCGCGCGGGTCAGCGGCACGGTCGCGACGAACGCCATGCCGGCGGAAGCGATTGGATGCCGGATGCCATAGGTCTCGGTCAGTCGCGTGCGGATCATTCACACCCCTCGCGCTAGGACAGGAACTGCTCCTTCAGCACCCGCTCCTCGAGATTGTGCTCGGGGTCGAACAGCAGGGTGAAGGTGATCTCGCCCGCTTCGCGCACCGACACTGAAGCCACGTCGCGAATTTCAGTGAAGTCGGCGGCGGCGCTGACCGAGCGGCGCTCGATTTCCAGGACGTCGAACCGGACACGCGCCTCGTGCGGCAACAGCGCGCCGCGCCAGCGCCGAGGCCGGAAGGCGCTGATCGGCGTCAGCGCCAGCACCTCGGCGCTCAAGGGAATGATCGGCCCGTGCGCCGACAGGTTATAGGCCGTGCTGCCCACCGGGGTCGCGACCAGCACGCCGTCGGCCATCAATTCGTCGAGCCGTACCGTATCGTCGACCGAGATTTTGAGCTTCGCCGCCTGGCGGCCCTGCCGAACCAAGGACACTTCGTTAATGGCGATGGCGTTGTGGACTTTGCCGACGTGGTCGGTCGCGGTCATTTCCAAGGGATGAATGGCGACGGATTGCGCGCGCCCGAGCCGCTCGACGAGCGCGTTAGGACCGTAACCGTTCATCAGAAATCCAACGCTGCCGCGATGCATGCCGTAGAACGGCACACCGCATGCGCGATATTTGTGCAGCGTCTCGAGCATGAAACCATCGCCGCCCAGCGCCACCACGACGTCCGCCTGTTCCGGCGGCACCGTCGTGTAACGCGCGCGCAAATCCGCGAGTGCGGCTTGTGCGGCCGGCGCCTCGCTGGCGACAATGGCGATATTCTCGAACCCGCTCATCGGCGGGATTATAGGCCCCGGATCAGCCGCCCGTCACACTCATGTGGCGCGCCACGGCCGGCCGGTCGTGGCGGCGGTCGATGATGAAATCGTGGCCTTTGGGCTTGCGGTCGATGGCGGCGCGGATCGCGGCCTCGACCGGCGCGTCGCTTTCCGAGGCGCGCAGCGGCGCGCGCAGATCGGCGGCATCCTCTTGGCCGAGGCACATATAAAGCGTGCCGGTGCAGGTGAGGCGCACGCGATTGCAGCTTTCGCAGAAATTATGCGTCATCGGCGTGATGAGGCCGAGCCGCTGTCCGGTCTCGCGCACGGTGTAGTAGCGCGCCGGTCCGCCGGTCTTGTAATCGCTTTCGTCGAGCGTCCAGCGCTTGCGCAAATCCGCCCGCACCATCGACAGCGGCAGATATTGGTCGACGCGCGTACCGGAGCCGACCTCGCCGAGCGGCATGACCTCGATCAAGGTCAGGTCGAACCCTTCCTCGCCGCACCAGCCGATCAGTTTGTCGAACTCGCCGTCGTTGACGCCCTTGAGCGCGACGGCGTTGAGCTTGACCTGCAAGCCGGCGGACTTCGCCGCGCGGATGCCGTCCATCACCTGATCGAACCGGCCCCAGCGCGTGATCGCCGCGAATTTCTGGGCATCGAGCGTGTCCAGCGAGACGTTGATGCGCTTGACCCCGGCCTCTTTCAGGTCTCGCGCATATTTCGCGAGCTGACTGCCGTTGGTGGTCAGCGTCAGTTCCTCGAGATCGCCGGTCTGCAAATGGCGGCCGAGCGAGCGGAACAAATGCATGATGTTCTTGCGCACCAGCGGCTCGCCGCCGGTGAGGCGCAGCTTTTTCACGCCGAGGCGGATGAACGCGCCCGACAGCCGGTCCAATTCCTCCAGTGTCAGGATTTCCGCCTTCGGCAGAAACGCCATGTCTTCCGACATGCAATAAACGCAGCGGAAATCGCACCGGTCGGTCACCGACACGCGCAAATAGGAGATGGAACGGCCGAACGGATCGATCATGATGTCTATGTGGGACCGGAGCGGTATGTTTTCCAGAAAACAACGCTTACCATACCGGTGGCGGAGCGGCCAAGGATCAAGCGATATATATGGTAGAGCATAACGACTTGAGCGGCCGGATTGCCGGTATCGTGCTGGCTGGCGGCCAGGCGAGACGGCTCGGCGGCGACAAGGCGCTGCGCCTACTGGGTGGCAAGTCTTTGTTGGAACACGCTATTTCGCTGGCGCGGCCGCAGGTGGCAACGCTGGCGCTCAGCGCCAACGGCGATCCCGGCCCGCTTGGTGCCTTCGGCCTGCCGATTTTGCCGGACACTGTGCCGGGTTTCGTGGGACCGCTGGCAGGCATTCTGGCCGGCATGGACTGGGCAGACGCCGCCGGCATCGCCTGGCTCGCCAGCTTCCCGTGCGACGCGCCGTTCTTTCCCCCCGATTTCGTCGCTCGATTGGCTGCGGCGCGGGAGCGCGATGGTGCCGACATCGCCTGTGCGCGATCAGGCGGTCGAACCCACCCGGTGTTCGCGCTGTGGCCGGTGCGCCTGCGCGATGAACTGCGCCGCGCGCTGCGCGACGAGGGCATACGCAAGGTCGACGGCTGGAGCGCGCGTTACCGGATCGCGACTGTCGCATTCGACGCAGTGCCGTTCGATCCGTTTTTCAACATCAACACGCCGGAAGATTTCGCCAAAGCGGAGACGTTGCTTGCAATGCGGCCCTCGGTCGATAATGGCGGCGCGGGGAGTTCGGGGCGAGCATGAGCGTCATTATCGACATGCGCGTGATGGAAATGTTGAGCGCGCGGATGTGTCACGAATTGGCGGGGCCGATCTCGGCCGTGGTTAACGGCGTCGAGTTGATGAGCGAAGAGGACCCCGATTTCGTCGCCGACGCGGTGCGGCTGGTCGGGACCAGCGCGCGCACCGTGTCGCGGCGGTTGCAATTCTATCGCTTCGCCTATGGCACGCTGCCGGGCGACGGCGCCGCGCCGGCGATCGGGCGCGACATGGCGCAGAAGCTTTTCGAGGCCGGCAACGTGCATTGCGATTGGCCACCGGAAGAAGCGACGCGGCCGCACGCGTGGCAGCGCCTCGCCTGTGTGCTACTGGTGCTGGCGGCGGAAGCGCTGCCGCGCGGCGGCACCGTGTCGGTCCGCGGCCACGGCCTCGGCATGGCGATCGAAGCCGACGGCGACACGGTCCGCCTGACGCCCGAGGCGCAGGCCGGCTTGCGACCCGATCTGTCGGTTGAGAATCTGACCGCGCGCGGCGTTCACGCGCATCTCTGTCAATTGTTCGCGGCGGACCTCAAGCTGCGGATCGCGCCGCCGAAGCTCGAGCCGCGGCGCCTGCGGATCGAGCTCACGCCCGCTTGAGCACGCGGCCGGTCAGTGGAAGATAAAATACAGGATAATGAGCACGGGTATCGGCACGCCCACCAGCCATAACAGCCCGTATTTCATTCGAAACCCCTGAGTTGGCGAGGAGAGCCGAGCGGCGCAGGCCGCCCCGCTCCGATCTCGCTATTTCTTCGTCGCGTCGCGGACGGCGTCCTTGACGCCGCCCACCGCGTTCTGGACCTTGCCGGCGGCACGCTCGGCCTGGCCCTCGCGCTTCAGCTTTTCGTCACCAGTCGCCCGACCGGCGGCTTCCTTGATTTTCCCGGCGGTCTGTTTGATCGAGCCGTCGATGCGATCTTTATCCATCTTGTATCTCCATCACAAAAAAGGGGGGTTAGGCGCCGTTGCCGAAATCGATCCCGGCATCGACTTGAGCTGCTCTTGCTCGCGTTCGGCATGGTCACGACTTCTGGTCATTCGCGGCCGGCTTCAATTGCGTCGCCTGTGTTTTGAGAAACAGAGAAGGTTGCTTCGCCACTCCCCGCCATCCTGCCGGCTCGGCGAAATCGTGCCTCGACCACAATCGCACCACAGGATTTCCGCAATCGCGGGCCAAGCTTTATCCGACTACGGGAACCTGTCCGATATGCAACTAGTTGCGGGAGAACGAGCCAACCGGCCATGACCGAGACGCTGCCACCCGAGACGGCGGCGCGCGAAGCGGCGCAGGTCCCGGCGCGTCCCGATATTCAGTTGCCGACCGAATTCCGCAGCGTGGTGCTGACCGTGATTATGACGATCATGGTGCTCTACACGCTGTATTTCGCCCGCGACGTGGTCGTGCCGGTTTTGCTCGCGCTTCTGATCCGATTGTTCCTGCAATTGCCGCTGAGGTTTCTCACCCGGCACGGCCTGCCTCGCATCGTTGCCGTCGTCATCGTGATGGTCGGTTTTCTCGGCGCCATCGCGCTGCTGGGCTCGGCGCTGGGCGGGCCGGCGAGCGACTGGATCGCCAACGCGCCGAAGAATTTTGCGCGGTTGCAGGACCGTCTCGAATTCATCAAGCGGCCACTCGACGCCTTGCAGGATGCGGCGCATCAGATCGAGCGCGTCGTCGTCGCGCCGACGGCGGGTGGCGAGACCGTAACCCTGGCCGGGCCTGGCCTCGGGGGTTTCCTCGCGTCGAACACGCAGTCGCTGGTGCGCGGCGCCGGCACGGTGGTTCTGTTGCTGTTCTTTCTCTTGGCCGCGGGGGACACGTTCAAGCGCCGCATGGTGGAAATCCTGCCGCGTTTGAGCGACAAGAAGAACGCGGTCGAGATCGTCAACGAGATCGAAGACAGCATTTCCGGCTACCTGCTGTCGATCACCACCATCAATGCCGGGCTCGGCGTGCTGACCGGCGTCGCCTTCTATTTCTGCGGCATGCCCGCGCCGGTCTTGTGGGGCACGATCGCGTTCTCGTTCAACTTCATTCCCTTTGTCGGCCCGCTATGCGCGATGATGATATTCGCGCTGGCCGGCATGTTCACCTTCAGCAACAACTGGTTCGCCTTGCTGCCGGTCGCGATCTATATCGGCCTGGTGCTATTGGAAGGCCAGGTGGTGACGCCGACCGTGCTGGCGCGGCGCTCCAGCCTCAATCCGGTCGCGGTCGTGGTGTCGCTGATCTTCTGGTTCTGGATGTGGGGCACTCCCGGCGCGCTGCTCGCCGTCCCGATGCTCGCGACCTTCAAGATACTGTGCGACCATGTCGGGCCGCTCAACGCGATCGGCCACTTCCTCGAAGGTTAAACCGCTCTAGCTTCGATCGCGGCGGTGTCGAGTTCGAAACTGCCGTCATCGGCGATGGCGAAGTGGCGCCGCGCCTCGGCGGAGACTTGGCGCTGTACCGCGCGGATCGCCTCGGCCTGCACCGCCGGCGTGTTCATGCGCTCGATCCACGGCCCGAACGCGATGTGAATCCGGCGCTCGGTGATCCTGTCGATCGCGAAGCCGACCGACGCGAGCGTCGCGCGATATTCCGCGACGGAATAATTTCGCACATGCGAGGGATCGCGGAACATCTCGAACGCCTGAAGGAAGCTGTCGAGCACCGGCTTGCCCGGCGACACGGTGTCGATCAACACCGCGCTGCCGTCGCGTTTGACCACGCGCCGCGCTTCCTTGAGGCCGGCGGCGAGATCGGTCCAGTGGTGCATCGAATAGCGCGTCATCACCAAATCGAATTCGCCGTCGGCGAAGGGCAGCGTCTCGACCGCGCCCTGCCGCGTCGCGATATTGGCGAGACCGCGCCGTTTCGCTTCGGCCGCCACCGCGCCAACCATTTCATGCGACAGATCGTAGGCGACGACCTCCTTGACGTACGGCGCCGCGGCGAACGCGGCATGGCCGCCGCCGCAACCGAGATCGAGCACCCGCGCGCCGGGCCGCGCGGCGAGCAGCGCGGCGAGCTGTTTCAGATCCTCGCCCTGGCTATGCGTGACGCTGTTGACATAGGCGGCGGCGCGCGGCCCGAACTGGGCCACCACCAGCGTTGCCTGATCTTTGGCAGTCATGTCAGTCTCCCGCATCTTGCATCGCGCGGCGGCGGAACGGATGGCCGGGATAGACCCCGAGAATCTTCACGTCCTTGGTGAAAAACCGCAGCTCCTCGAGCGCCAGTTTCAGAGGGCGGTCGTCGGGATGGCCCTCGACATCGGCGTAGAATTGCGTCGCGGTGAAGCGGCCGCCGACCATGTAGCTCTCGAGCTTGGTCATGTTGATGCCGTTCGTAGCAAAGCCGCCGAGCGCCTTGTAGAGCGCGGCCGGCACGTTGCGCACATCGAACACGAAGGTCGTGACAGTGAGGCCGTTTCCCACCTTCGTCCATTTGGGGTCGCGCGCCATGACGAGGAAGCGCGTGGTGTTGTGCTCGGCGTCCTCGATGTTCTTCTTGAGCGAGACCAGCCCGTAAATCTTGCCGGCAAGCTCCGAGGCGATCGCCGCCGCGCTGGTGTCGCCGCGTGAAGCGACCTCGGCCGCCGATCCCGCCGTGTCGGCCGCGACCACCGCCTTGAGGCCGAGCGCGCGGATCAGGTCACGGCATTGCCCCAGCGCATGAACGTGCGAATAGACGGTCTTGAGGCCGCGCAGCGTCGCGCCTTTCGGCGCGAGGAGGTGATGCTCGACGCGCTGGAAATGCTCGCCGACGATGTGAAGGCCGGAGCCCGGCAGCAGCGTGTGGATGTCGGCGACACGGCCGGCGACCGAGTTCTCGACCGGCAACAGCGCGAGCCGCGCCTTGCCGCGCCGTACCGCGGCGATCGCATCCTCGAACCCGGCGCAAGGCAATGTCGTCAGGCGCGGAAACACCTGGCGGCAGGCGAGATCGGAATAGGCGCCGGGCGCGCCCTGGAACGCGACGGTGGTGGCGGGGTTGGCTTTCTTACTCATGGTTTTGCCAGTATAGCGCGGGCGCGTTCGAGATCGTCCGGCGTATCGACCCCCATCGGTACCGTATCGACCAGCGCGACGTCGATCCGCATGCCGGCCTCGAGCGCGCGCAGCTGTTCGAGCTTTTCGCGCAGCTCCAACGGCGATGGCGGCAACGCCACGAACCGCTCCAGCGCGGCGCGGCGGAAGGCGTAAAGCCCGATATGGTGATAGTGGGGGCCGTCGCCCGACGGGATCAGCGCGCGGCTGAAATACAGCGCGCGGCCGATCCGCTCGCCGGGCGCGAACGACGCCGCGATCTTCACCGCCGCCGGACTCTCGCGCTCCCACGCTTCGCGCATCGGTGCCGCCAGCGTCGCGATGTCGACCGCCGGATGCGCAAGCGGCGTCAGCGCCGCGCGCACCGCGGCGGGATCGAGCGTCGGCAGGTCGCCTTGCAGATTGACGACGACGTCGTGCCGCCGGGCCGGATCGATTTGTGCCACCGCTTCGTGAACCCGGTCGGAACCGGCGGGGTGATCGGCGCGGGTCAGCACCGCCTTGCCGCCGGCGCGCGCGACGGCATCGGCGATCTCGCGCTCGGCGCACGCCACCACCACCGGCCCGGCCTTGGCCTCGACCGCGCGGCGCCAGACATGGACGATCATCGGCTCGCCTTGAAGGTCGGCGAGCGGCTTGCCCGGCAGCCGCGTCGAACCCATGCGGGCCGGAATCACGATGAGCGGCGACGAAGACGGCATGGCGGTTCCGAATCGGACGTGAAATTGCGGCGTTATGCCGCACGAAATCAAAGGCTTGGCGCGGGGTCGCGCACGATAAGCTTGGCGCTGCTTCAATCACATATTTTGTTTGTCTTGTCAGCGAAATTTGGGCTAATGCCCGGCGCGGGAAACGTGCAAAAAACAGGCCGAGGGTTGGTCGATGTCCTTTGAGATGAACAAGATTCTAGGGGCGTTGCTGGGCGCCATGATTCTGGCGATGGTGACCGGCTTCATCGCCAAGGCGCTGATCAGCCCGGAAGAATTGGCCAAGCCCGCCTACATGGTCGCAGGCGTGAAGCAGGCCGCCGTGACGGCCGCGGCCGCGCCGACGGGGCCGGAGCCGATCGGCCCGCTGCTGGCCAGCGCCAGCGCCGCCAACGGCAAGGATATCGCCAACCGCCTGTGCGTCGCCTGCCACACGTTCAACAAGGGCGATCCGAACCGCATCGGTCCGAATCTCTATGAGGTGTTCGCCGAGCCGATCGCGGAAGGCCATAACGACTACGCCTTCTCATCGGCGCTCAAGGCCCATGAAAAGGAAAAATGGACGGCCGAGCTGCTCAACGCGTGGCTGAGCAATCCGCAGGATTTCGCCCACGGCACCAAGATGACCTTCGTCGGCTTGCCAAAGGCGAAGGATCGCGCCGACGTCATCGCCTATCTCGATTCGCTGAGCGATCACCCGGCGCCGTTGACGGCCGCGCCGGCGGCTGCCGCACCGGCGAAGCCGGCCGCTCCCGCGCCAACCGCGAAGCCCGCGCCGGCAACGCCCCCCGCATCCGGCAAATAGCAAGACGCGGCGCAAATGATTGGCGCCGCCGAGATCGACCTGGCGGAGCGGCTCGCCGACGCGGCTGGTGAGATCGCGCGCAAATATTTCCGCCAGCCGATCGCAGTCGACACCAAGCCCGACCGGACGCCTGTCACCATCGCCGACCGCGAGGCCGAAGCGGCGATGCGCACGCTGATTGAGCTGCGGTTTCCCAACGACGGCATTCTCGGAGAGGAGCACGGCACCGCGCGCGGCGACGCGGCGCGGGTCTGGGTGCTCGATCCGATCGACGGCACCAGGAGCTTCATCGCCGGTATCCCGCTGTTCGGCGTGCTGATCGCGCTGGTGGAAAACGGCGCGCCGGTGCTGGGCGTGATCGACCAGCCGATTTCGCGCGAGCGCTGGCTCGGCGTCGCCGGACAGAAAACGCTCAAGAACGGCGCGCCGGTCAGGACGCGGGCCTGCGCCGACCTCGCCCTGGCGACGCTCTACGCCACGTCGCCCGACATGTTCGGCGCCGACCAGCCGGCGTTCGAGCGCCTCAAAGGCGCAGTCAAGGCGACGCGCTTCGGCGCCGACTGTTATGCCTATGCCCAGCTTGCGGGCGGCTTCATCGACCTCGTCGTCGAGGCCGACCTCAAACCCTACGATTATTGCGCGCTGGCGCCCGTCATTGCGGGCGCCGGCGGCGCCATCGCCGATTGGCAGGGCAAGAAGCTCGGCCTCAAATCCGATGGCCGCATCATCGCCGCCGGGGATCCGACACTGCTGCCCAAGGCGCGCGCGGTCCTGATCAAAGCCTGATGCGCATCTGCTTCTTCGGCGACAGCATCACCAACGGCACCGGCGACGATGAGGCGCTCGGCTGGGTCGGCCGGGTCGCGGCGCGGGCGCGCCACAACGGCCGCGACGTCACTTCGTATAATCTTGGCATTCGCCGCGACACCAGCGCCGATATCGCGGGGCGCTGGCGCGGCGAAGCAGAGCGGCGCCTGCCGCCGATGTGTCGGCACGAAGGGCTGCTCGCTTTCAGCTTCGGCGCCAACGATTGCGCCGACGACGAGCGCGGCGGGCCGCGCGTGCCATTCAAGCGTGCGCTGGCCAATACCGAGCTTATCCTGAGCGAGGCGGCGCCGTTTGCACCGACCATCATGATCGGCCCCGCACCGATACAATTCGAGGCCGCCGATCGGCGCGCCGGCGCCTTGTCCTCTGCGCAGGCGGAACTGTGCGAGCGGATCGGCGTTCCATTTCTGCCGATTTTCGATTTTGTCGCCGCGTGCGAGCCGTGGCGGCAGGACGCGAAACGCGGCGACGGCGTCCATCCCAACAAGGCCGGCTACGCCGCGCTGGCCGATTTCGTGTGGCAATGGCCGGCATTTCACACCTGGCTCGACACGCGGAAGTAAGCCGGCCCGGCCATTGTCGGGTTCGGGCCCTCTCTCTAGAGTGGCGTGTTCCATCCTGAGGTGCCCATGCGCGTTGCCCTGTCCGCCATCGCCGTTCTGTTGATTATCGGCAACGCCCATGCCGAGCCGACCGGCGGGATCGCGCTCTACGGCGACCTCAAATACAAGCCGGGCTTTACGCATTTCGATTACGTCAATCCCGACGCGCCCAAAGGCGGCGCGGTCAAGTTCAACAGCATCGGCACCTACGACACGTTCAACCCGTTCACTTTGAAGGGCGTAAAAGCGGAAGGGCTCGGTTACCTGTTCGACACGCTGATGGTGGCGTCGTCGGACGAACCGGATTCGCAATATGGGCTGGTGGCGCAAAGCGTGTCGGTCGCGCCGGACCATCTCTCGGTGACGTTCGAGCTGCGGCCCGAGGCGCGGTTTCACGACGGCAGCCAGATGACGCCCGCCGACGTGATCTGGACGTTCGACACGCTCAAGGCCAAGGGCACGCCGCAATATCATCTTTATTACGCCGACGTGCTGAAGGCCGAGCAGATCGGCGAACATGGCGTCAAGTTCACGCTGCGCTCAGCGGAGAACCGCGAACTGCCCATCATTCTCGGCGAACTGCCGGTGCTGTCGAAGAAATACTGGGCCGGGCGCGATTTCGAAAAGACCACGCTCGATCAGCCGCTCGGCAGCGGCCCCTACAAGATCGCGTCGTTCGACGCCGGCCGCTCGATCACCTATCGGCTGGTGCCGGACTACTGGGCAAAGGATCTGCCGGTGCGAAAGGGCCGCTTTAATTTCGGCACCATCCGCTACGACTATTATCGGGACGCGTCAGTCGCGCTCGAGGCCTTCAAAGCCGGTCAATACGACATCCGTCAGGAGAACGTCGCGAAAAACTGGGCAACCGGCTACACCAGCCCGGCGCTGTCGGCGGGCTTGTTCAAGATGCAGCGGATCAAGAACCAAGTGCCGGAAGGCATGCAGGCTTTCGCCTTCAACACGCGACGGCCGATCTTCAAGGACCCGCGGGTGCGCGAAGCACTCGGATATCTGTTCGATTTCGAATGGGCGAATAAGAATTTGTTCTACGGCGCCTATGCGCGCACCGAGAGCTATTTCTCCAATTCCGATCTCGCGTCGTCGGGCCTGCCGAGCCCGGACGAGCTAAAAGTCCTCGAACCGCTCAAGGCCGACATTCCGCCGACGGTCTTCACCAAGCCGTACCAGGCGCCAAAGACCGACGGCACCGGCGACATCCGCGCCAATCTTCGCGCCGCGCTTGGCCTGCTGAAAGAGGCGGGTTGGACTATCAAGGGCGGCAAGCTGGTCAACGACAAGGGCGAGCAATTCGCCTTCGAGTTCCTCAACGTCCAGGCCGAGTTCGAGCGCATCCTGTTGCCGTTCGCGGACAATCTGCGCCGCATCGGCATCGCGATGAATCTGCGCACCATCGACCCGTCGCAATACGAGAACCGGCTCAACAATTACGATTTCGACATGGTGGTGGTCGGGATTCCGGAATCGCTGACGCCCGGCAATGAACAGCGCGGCTATTGGACTTCGGCGGCCGCCGACGAGCCGGGCGGCAACAATGTCATGGGCGTGAGGAGCAAGGCGGTCGACAAACTGGTCGACCTTATTATCGGCTCGCCCGACCGCAAGGCGCTGTTGACGCGCGTGCACGCGCTCGACCGGGTGCTGCTGCACAGCTACTACGTCATTCCGAACTGGCATATCGACGTGTTCCGCGTCGCCTATTGGGACAAGTTCGGCCGGCCCAAGATCAACCCGCCCTACGCACTGGCGCTCGACACCTGGTGGATCGACCCGGCGCTCGACAAGACGTTGCAGGCGAACAAAGCCAAGCTGCACTGATCCGATGCTCGCCTACGCGCTGCGCCGCATCCTGCTGATGATCCCGACCCTGTTCGCGATCATCGTGGTCAATTTTTTTATCATCCAGGCGGCGCCGGGCGGGCCGGTCGACCAGATGATCGCGCAGTTGAAAGGCCGCGGCGACGTCACGAGCCGCGTGACGGCCGGCGGCGGGGAGACCGCGAAGACCGCCGGCGTCAGCCGCGCCTCGCGCGGCATCGACCCCGCGCTGCTGGCGCGGCTCAACAAGCTCTACGGTTTCGACAAGCCGCCGCTCGAGCGGTTCTGGATCATGATCCGGCAATATGCGTCGTTCGATTTCGGCACCAGTTTTTTCCGCGACCGCTCGGTCATCAAGCTGATCGAAGATAAATTGCCGGTGTCGATCTCGCTCGGCTTGTGGACCACGTTCATCGTCTATTTCATTTCGATTCCGCTCGGCATCGCCAAGGCCGTTCGCGACGGCAGCAATTTCGATGTGTGGACCAGCGCCGTCGTCATCGTCGGCTACGCCATTCCCGGTTTCCTGTTCGCGATCCTGCTGATCGTGCTGTTCGCCGGCGGCAGCTATTTCCAATGGTTCCCGCTGCGCGGCCTAGTGTCGGACGACTGGGCGGAACTCGGCCTCGCCGCCAAAATCGTCGACTATTTCTGGCACATCGCCTTGCCGGTGCTGGCGCTGGTGATCGGCGGCTTCGCCAGCCTCACTATGCTGACCAAGAACTCCTTCATGGAGGAGATTAACAAGCAATATGTCGTAACCGCGCGCGCCAAAGGCCTGTCGGAGCGGCGCGTGCTCTATGGTCACGTCTTCCGCAACGCGATGCTGCTGGTGATCGCGGGCTTTCCGTCGGCGTTCGTTGGCATCCTGTTCACCGGCGCGCTGCTGGTCGAGGTCATTTTCTCCCTCGATGGTCTCGGCCTGCTCGGCTTCCAAGCGGCGCTGGCCCGCGACTATCCGATCATGTTCGCGACGCTGTACATTTACACGCTGGTCGGCCTCGTGATGAAGCTGATCAGCGACCTGACCTATATGTTGGTCGATCCGCGTATCGATTTCGCGACGCGCGAAACATGATCCTACGTCCGCTCAGCCCGCTGACGCGGCGGCGCCTCGCCAATTTCCGCGCCAACCGCCGCGGCTATTGGTCGATGTGGGTTTTCCTGGTGCTGTTCCTGCTCAGCCTGGTCGCCGAGCTGATCGCCAATGACCGGCCGCTGCTGGTCGAATATGACGGGCAGCTCTATCTGCCGATCCTGCGCAACTACACCGAGGCCGATTTCGGCGGTGATCTGCCGATCGACGCCGATTATCGCGATCGTGAGGTGGCGAAGCGCATCGACGCCAAGGGTTGGATCGTGTGGCCGCCGATTCCCTACGACTATCGCACCATCAATTTCCACCTGCCCTCGCCCGCGCCGTCGCCGCCCAGCGGCGCCAACCTGCTCGGCACCGACGATCAGGGCCGGGACGTGCTGGCGCGGCTGATCTACGGCTTCCGCATTTCGGTGCTGTTCGGGCTGGTGCTGACGGTGCTGAGCTCGATCGTCGGCGTCGCGGCCGGCGCGGTGCAGGGCTATTACGGCGGCCTCACCGACTTATTGTTTCAGCGCTTTCTCGAAATCTGGTCGGGCCTGCCGGTGCTGTATCTGCTCATCATCCTGTCGAGCATCATCCAGCCGGATTTCTGGTGGCTGCTCGGGATCATGCTGCTGTTCTCGTGGATGTCGCTGGTCGATCTGGTGCGCGCCGAGTTCCTGCGCGCGCGCAATTTCGACTATGTCCGCGCGGCGAAAGCGCTTGGCGTGTCGAACCCGGTGATCATCTGGCGCCACGTCCTGCCCAATGCGATGGTGGCGACGCTGACCTTCCTGCCGTTCATCCTCAACGGATCGATCACGACGCTCACCTCGCTCGATTTCCTCGGCTTCGGCCTGCCGCCCGGCTCGCCGTCCCTCGGCGAGCTGTTGTCCGAGGGCAAGGCCAACCTCCAGGCGCCCTGGCTCGGCCTGACGGCGTTCTTCACCCTCGCCGTGATGCTGAGCCTTTTGATTTTCGTCGGCGAAGCGGTGCGCGACGCGTTCGACCCGCGGAAGATGAATGGCTGAGAAGCTGCTCGCCATCGAGAATCTCTCCGTCGCCTTCCAGTCGGGCGACCGGCGCGTCGAGGCCGTTCGCGGCGTCTCCTTTGACATCGCGCCCGGCGAGATCGTCGCGCTCGTCGGCGAGTCAGGCTCGGGCAAGTCGGTGACGGCGCTGTCGGTGTTGCAGCTTCTGCCTTATCCCGCCGCGAGCCACGGACCCGGCAGTTCCATCAAGTTCGAGGGACACGAACTGGTCGGCGGGCCGCCAAAGGTCTTGCGCGAAGTGCGCGGCAACCGCATCGCAATGGTGTTCCAAGAGCCGATGACCTCGCTCAACCCGCTCCACACCATCCTGAAGCAGATCACCGAGACGCTGTTCCTGCACAAGAAGATGAGCCGCGACGCGGCGCGGGCGCGCGCGGTCGAATTGCTGAAGCTGGTTGGGCTGAGCGAGGCGGAAAAACGCCTCAACGCCTACCCGCATCAACTCTCGGGCGGGCAGCGCCAGCGCGTGATGATCGCGATGGCGCTCGCCAACGAGCCAGCGCTGTTCATCGCGGACGAGCCGACCACCGCGCTCGACGTCACCATCCAGGCGCAGCTCCTGAAGCTCCTCAAGGATTTGCAAGCGCGTTTCGGCATGGCGATGCTGATGATCACGCACGACCTGACCATCGTGCGGAAAATCGCCGACCGCGTCATGGTGATGACGCAAGGCGAGATCGTCGAACGCGGCACCGTCGCCGAGATTTTCGCGCGGCCGCAGCACCCCTACACCAAGCGCCTCCTCGCCTCGGAGCCGAAAGGCGAGCCGGTCTCGATCGAACCGCCGCCGCCGGTGACGATGGAGACCAAGGACCTCAAAGTCTGGTTTCCGATCCGCGCCGGAGTCTTTCGCCGCACGATCGGTTACATCAAGGCGGTGGACGGCGTCGACGCCGCGATCCGCCAGGGCGAAACGCTTGGCGTCGTCGGCGAGTCCGGCTCGGGCAAGACCACGCTGGCCCTGGCGCTGTTGCGGCTGGTCAAAAGCGACGGGCCGATCGTTTATGCCGGGCGCAAGATCGACGGCATCGCCGAGCGCGACATGCGTCCGCTGCGGCGCGAATTGCAGATCGTCTTCCAGGACCCGTTCGCCAGCCTTTCGCCGCGCATGTCGATCGCGCAGATCGTCGAGGAAGGACTGAAAGTCCACCGCATCGGCACCACGCCGGCCGAGCGACGCGGCTTGATCCATGACGTGCTGACGGAGGTCGGGCTCGACCCCGACGACGCCGACCGCTATCCGCATGAATTTTCCGGCGGACAGCGCCAGCGCGTCGCCATCGCCCGCGCGCTGGTGCTGCGGCCGCACATACTGATGCTCGATGAGCCGACCTCGGCGCTTGACGTCTCGATCCAGGCGCAGATCGTCGATCTGTTGCGCGATTTGCAACAGCGCCACGGCCTCGCTTATGTCTTTATTAGCCACGATCTGCGCGTGGTGCGCGCGCTGGCGCACGATCTCATCGTGATGAAGGACGGGCGCGTCGTCGAAGCGGGACCGGCGAAACAAATCTTCGGTGCGCCGAAAGAGCCCTACACCAAAGCGCTTATGTCCGCCGCTTTCGACCTTGCCGTGGCCTAGGCGCCGCGCGCTCGCGCCGCCGCCAGCCGCGTTTAACATAGGCGCGCAGCACCAGCTCGCGGCCGCGAAAGCCAAGCCAGAGCTGCAACGCGAAAAAAATCGCCGCCATCACCGCCTGGCCGCCGAGGCTCCATTGCCTCGGCAACACCCAGACCAGCGCCAGATCGACGATCCACAGCGCGACAAAGATTGTGCCCCACAGCGGCAGGCCTTGGAGAAACAGCGGCAGGCCGAGCACGCCCGAGAACAGGAACAGAATCCAGTCGAACCCGTCGCGGAACGGACGCACCGCGCCGGTCTTGGGATTTTCCAGCAGCAGCTCGCGCGCCTCGCTCATGTAAGGTTCATTGGCCGAACCGCGCCTCGATCATGGCGTAGGCGGCGCGCAGGCCCAGCGCCTCGCCGCCTTCGGGCCGGCCGGGGCGCGAACGTGGATTCCACGCGAACGTGTCGACATGCGCCCAGCGCGTCTTGGCCGAGACGAATTCCTGTAAATACAGCGCGGCCTGGATCGCGCCGGCGAATGGCGATTCCGAAATATTGTTGAGGTCGGCAATCTTGCTTTTGTACGTGTCGCGATAGCCCTGCCACAACGGCAGCCGCCACAGCGGATCGGCCTGCGCCGTCCCGGCGCGCAGAAAATCCGCCGCCAGCGCATCGTCATTGGCGAACAGCGCCGGCAGATCGGGGCCGAGCGCGACGCGCGCGGCGCCGGTCAGCGTGGCGAAATCCAGCAGCAGCGCCGGGTTCTCGCCATCCGCCTCGGCCAACGCATCGCACAGAATGAGCCGCCCTTCCGCATCGGTGTTGCCGATCTCGACCGTGAGTCCCTTCCGTGTCCTGACGATGTCCAAGGGCCGCATCGCGTTGCCCGCAACCGAATTCTCCACCGCCGGCACCAGCACGCGCAGCCGCACCTTGAGCTTGGCGGCCATGATCGCATGCGCGAGGCCGAGCATTGTCGCGGCGCCGCCCATGTCTTTCTTCATCAGTTTCATGCCGCTCGACGGTTTTAGGTCGAGCCCGCCCGTGTCGAAACATACGCCCTTGCCGACCAGCGTCACTTTCGGCGCCTTGGGATCGCCCCAGCGAATGTCGATGAGGCGCGGCTCGCGTCCCGCCGCCGCAGCCCGTCCGACCATGTGGATGGTCGGATAATTCTGTTTCAGCAGCGCGTCGCCGACGATGACGCTGAATTTAGCGCCGTGCGCGGCAGCCATTTTCTTCGCCGCCGACGCGAGATCGGCCGGCCCCATATCCTCGGTCGGCGTGTTGATGAGATCGCGCGCGAGAAAAATCCCGTCGGCCAGCCGCTTGACCAATCCCGTGTCCGCGCCTTCGGGCCAGACCAGTTTGGCCCAGCCCTTTTTCCGCGCCTTGTAGCGGGTGAATTGATAGGCGCCGAGCGCCCAGCCCAAGGCGAGTTGGGTCGCCGCCTTGGCCGGCGCGCCGTCGAGCGCGTAGTCCCGCTCGGGCAGCTTGTCAGGAAGATCGGCCAGCGCCCAGAGCGGCTCCTCCGGCTTCCAGCCCACCAGCACGCCTTCGAGAGCGCCGTCGTCGCCGGGAACCAGCGCCACCTCGCCGGGGCCGGCCTTGAAGCCGGTCGCGTCGGCCCAGCGCGACGTGCGCGCGCCGAGCCGCTTGAGGTTCGCGGCCCGGTCGGCGGCGGACACCAGCGTCACCGGAACGGCGTCGCCTGCATTGCTGATCAACGGCAACAATCTGTTCTCCCCCTAGCCAATAGCGTAATCGCCAGAGTATCAAATAACCGATGGCGGACTTCACCATCTATATCGGGAATCGGGTCTATTCCTCATGGTCGCTGCGCGGCTGGCTGCCGCTCAAGCATTTAGGCGTGCCGTTCGAGGAGGTGATGATCCCGCTCTATGACGAGGGCAGCAAGGAAGCGATCCTGCGCCAGTCGCCGTCGGGCAAGGTTCCGGCGCTACGCCATCGCGGCCGTCATATCTGGGAATCGTTGGCGATCGGCGAATATCTCGCCGAGCAGTTTCCCGCTTCGCACCTTTGGCCCGAGGACCCGGGTGCGCGGGCGTTGGCCCGTTCGGTGTCGAGCGAAATGCACGCGGGCTTCGCGGCGTTGCGGGTGGAGCTGTCGATGAATTTGCGACGGGTGATTCCGGGGCGACGTTTCACCGCCGACGCGCTGGCGCAAATCGAGCGCATCAAGGCGATCTGGCGCGACTGCCGCGCGCGTTACAGCGCGGGCGGCCCGTTCCTGTTCGGCCAATTCACCATCGCCGACGCCATGTATGCGCCGGTGGTGACGCGGTTCCGCACCTATGAGATTGAACTCGACGATGTCTGCGCCGCTTACGCCGACGCGATCTGGTCGCTCCCGGCGATGATCGCGTGGTGTGAGGCGGCGGCGAGAGAGACCATCGTGATCGACAAATTCGAATATGAGCCGGGCGGCTCGATCTGAGGAGGTAAGCATGGCGATTTCCATCCCAGGCGTCGAACTCAAGGGCGCGATCAAGCCCGGCTATGAGCGCGTGGTGACGCCGGAAGCGGTGGCGTTCGTCGTCGAGCTTCAGCGCAAATTCGGCGCCGAGCGCAAACGACTCCTCGCCCGGCGCGTCGAGGTGCAAGCGAAGCTCGATGCCGGCTGGAAGCCCGATTTCCTGCCCGAGACCAAGGCGATCCGCGACGCCGATTGGACCGTGGCGCCGCTGCCCAAAGATTTGCTCGACCGCCGCGTCGAGATCACCGGCCCGACCGACCGCAAGATGGTGATCAATGCCCTCAACTCCGGCTCGTCGGTGTTCATGGCCGATTTCGAGGACGCCAACACGCCAAGCTGGGACAATCTGATCGAGGGCCAGATCAACATGATGGATGCGGTGCGCCGCGACATCAGCTTCGACGATCCGACCAACAAGCGGCATTACCAGCTCAACCCGCGCACCGCGGTGCTGTTGGTGCGGCCGCGCGGCTGGCACCTGCCCGAGGCGCATGTCGTGGTCGACGGCGAGCCGATGTCAGGCAGCCTGTTCGATTTCGGCCTCTATTTCTTCCACAACGTGAAGGAATTGCTGGCGCGCAACACCGGGCCTTATTTCTATTTGCCGAAAATGGAATCGCATCTCGAGGCGCGGCTGTGGAACGAGGTATTCGTCCATTCCCAGACGAAGCTCGGCGTGCCGAAGGGTTCGATCAAGGCGACGGTGCTGATCGAGACCATCCTCGCCGCGTTCGAGATGGACGAAATCCTCTACGAATTGCGCGACCATTCCGCCGGGCTGAATTGCGGCCGCTGGGACTACATTTTCAGCACCATCAAGAAATTCGCCGAGGATCCGAAGCGCGTCATGCCCGACCGCGCGCAGGTGACGATGACGGCGCATTTCATGCGCTCTTACAGCCAGCTCCTGATCAAGACCTGTCACCGGCGCAACGTCCATGCAATGGGCGGCATGGCGGCGCAGATTCCGATCCGCAACGATCCCGCCGCCAACGAAGCGGCGATGGAAAAGGTGCGCGCCGACAAATTGCGCGAGGCCGGCGACGGGCATGACGGCACCTGGGTGGCGCATCCCGGCCTGGTGCCGATCGCCAAGGAGATTTTCGACAAGCAAATGCCCGAAGCGAACCAGATCGCGCGCAAGCGGCAGGACGTGCACATGACGGCCGACGATCTTCTGAAAATGCCCGAGGGCACGATCACCGAAGCCGGGCTGCGCCAGAACCTCAACGTCGGCATCGGCTATCTCGAAGCGTGGCTGCGCGGCATTGGCTGCGTCCCGCTTTACAATTTGATGGAGGACGCCGCAACCTCCGAGATCAGCCGTGCGCAAGTGTGGCAATGGATCCGCCACGGTGCGAAATTGAGCGACGGCCGCACCGTCGATCTCGATCTGTGCAAGAAAATCATGGACGAGGAACTGGCCAAGCTCAAAGCGCTGGCGGGCGACGAGGCCTACAATAGGGGCCGCTACGGCGATGCCGCCAAGATGTTCACCGATCTGCTGGCGGCGCCGAAATTCCCCGATTTCCTGACGCTACCCGCGTATCAGGAGATCGTCGCCGAAGGCGCGTAATTACGCGCCGTTCGCGGAAATGAAGTCGCGCAGGACCGGATAAACCTCGTTCTGCCATTTGCGGCCGGCAAACACGCCGTAATGGCCGACATCGGCCTGAACGTGGGCGCGTTTCTTGTCTTCGGGAATGCCGGTGCAGAGATCGTGCGCGGCGAAGGTCTGGCCCACGGCGCAAATGTCGTCGCGCTCGCCTTCGATCGTCAGGAGCGCGGTATCGCGGATCGCGCCCGGATCGACCGTCCGGCCACGGTAGGTGAATCTACCGAGCGGCACTTCGTGGTTCTGGAAAATCCGCTGGACGGTTTCGAGATAGAATTCCGCCGGCAAATCCATCACCGCGAAATATTCCTTGTAGAAGGTCTCGATGGTTTCGGCCCGGTCGGTCTCGCCTTTGCTTAGATGATCGTGCAGCCGCAGGAAGCTGCGCAAATGCCGGTCGAAATTCATGCTCATGAAGCCGGCGATCTGCATAAAGCCGGGATAGACGCGGCGGAACGCGCCGGCGTAGCGGAACGGTACGATGCCGATCGCGTTCAGCTCGAACCACTGGATCGGATGATCCGCGGCGAACTCGTTGACCTTGGTCGGATTGATGCGCGTGTCGATCGGTCCCGCCATCAGACTCATGCTGCGCGGCCGGAGCTTATTGTTGTCCTGCGCCATGATCGCGGTGGCGGCCAGCGCCTGCACCGCCGGCTGGCAGATCGCAACCAGATGCGCGCGATCGCCGAGCTTTTCGAGGAACCGGATCAGGTGATCGACATATTCGTCGAGGCCGAAGCGGCCATGATGCGTCGCGACGTCGCGCACATTGTGCCAGTCGGTCAGATAGACGTCGTGCTCGGGCAGCATGGTGCGCGCGGTATCGCGCAGCAGCGTCGAGAAATGCCCCGACAGCGGCGCCACCAACAACACTTTCGCGCCGGGCGCCGCGTCGATCTTGCGGAAATGCAGCAAGGTGCAAAACGGCGTGGCGTCCGCTTTCTCCTCGACCACCGCGACGTCGCGGTTTCCGATTTGAACGGAGTCGATGCCGTAAGGCGGCCGGCGATGGCTGAGGCTCAGGCGGGACGCGATTTCGTAGGAGGCCGCGAGGCGCCGCGCCGGACCGTCCGCGCCGATCTGCGCAAGCCAATCCGCCGCGTACCGCGCAAATTCGCGCAGCGGCATCATCATGTCGCTCTGCGACTGGTAGAGCTGATAAATCATCGATGGTGGATAAGGGTGGACAAATCCGGGCGGGCGGGAAAGTTGCGAACCGCCGGATGATCCGGCGGTTCGCGCAAAAATGCTACAGATATGTGTTAATGCCTCTGCCCAATAACTAGGCCCCGCGGGCGGCCTGAATGGTCTCCCATACCCGCTTCGGCGTCGCCGGCATGTCGATGGTCTTGACCCCGAGCGGACCGAGCGCGTCGACGAGGGCGTTGATCACCGCCGGCGGCGCGCCGACCGAGCCCGCCTCGCCCGCGCCCTTGATGCCCAGCGCGTTGGTCTTGCACGGCACATTGTTAAAGCCGCAGGAGAAGTCGGGCTGATCGTCGGCGCGCGGCATGGTGTAGTCCATGAAGCTGCCGGACAGGAGCTGACCCGATTCCGCGTCGTACTCGATGTTCTCGAGCAGCGCCTGGCCAAAGCCCTGCGCCAGGCCGCCGACGATCTGGCCCTCGACGATCAGCGGATTGATCACCATACCGACGTCGTCCACGACCGTATAGCGATCGATGGTCACCGTGCCGGTGTCGGGATCGACCTCGAGCTCGCAGATGTGACAGCCATTGGGGAAATTCGGCACGCCGTCGGCGGCGCCGCTCGCTTCGAGGCCGAGGCCGAAGCCGGGCGGCAGCATCATCGGCGCGTAAGCGGCCTTTGCGACATCGACCAGCGCCATCGACTTGTCGGTGCCGACAATGGTGAAGCGGCCGTTTTCGAACTGGATGTCGGCGGGCGACGCTTCCATCAGATGCGAGGCGAGGCTTTTCGCCTTTTCAATGAGGTTCGCGCTCGCCGCCTTCAGCGCGCCGCCGCCCACCGCCGAGGTACGCGAGCCATAGGTGCCGCGGCCGAACGACACCTGGTTGGTGTCGCCCTGGACGAACCGGATACTTTCGAACGGCACGCCAAGCCATTCCGACGCCATCTGCGCGAAAGTGGTGGCGTGCCCCTGGCCGTGACTGAACGTGCCGGCGACGATCGTCACCGAACCGCTGGGGTCGAAACGCAATTCCATGCGGTCGTTGAAGATGGCGCAGGTCTCGACGTAATAGATGAGGCCGCGGCCGCGGAGTTTGCCCTTTTTCTCGCTTGCCGCCTTGCGCGCGGCGTAGCCGTTCCAGTCGGCCTTGGCGATGGTCTGATCCATGGTCGCGACGAAATCGCCGCTGTCATAAGTGACGCCGGTCGCCGTCGTGAAAGGCATCGCGCTCGCCGGGATGAAATTGCGGCGGCGGATCTCGACGCGGTCGATGCCGGTAACGCGGGCGGCGTGCTCGATCATGCGCTCCATGAAGTACGTCGCTTCCGGCCGGCCCGCGCCGCGATACGGGCCCATCGGCGCGGTGTTGGTGAACACCGCCTGGCCGGTGAAGAACACGGTCGGCGTGCGATAGACCTGCGGCGCCATCTGCAATGCCGACAGCGACGGGATCACGCCCGCGCCCGAGACGTTGCCGCCGAGATTGGTCAGGCTGTGCGCGCGCAGCCCGAGGATCGTGCCGTCCTTGTCGAGCGCGATCTCGCCGGTGACGATCTGGTCGCGTCCATGCGTGTCGTTGAGCAAGCCTTCGGTGCGCGACGAGATCCACTTCACCGGGCGGGCGATCTTTTTCGACGCCCACAGCACCAGCGCCTCTTCGGGGTAGACGTCGCCTTTCATGCCGAAGCCGCCGCCGACATCCTTGGCGATGACGCGCATCTGGCTTTCCGGCACATGGAACACCTGGCCGGCAAGAGTGCCGCGCGCGCCATGCGGATTCTGCGTCGCGGTATAGAGCGTGTAGAAGTCGTCGGCGGCGCTGTAGTCGCCGATATAGCCGCGCGTCTCCATCGAGTTGGCGGAGATGCGATTGTTGACCAGGCGCAGCGTCACTTTGTGCGCGGCCTTGGCGAAGGCGGCGTCGGTCGCCTCCTTGTTGCCCATCATGATCGGGAACACGACGTTGCCGGTCGGGCATTCGTCCCAAATCTTCGGAGCGCCGTCCTTGATCGCGTCTTCCATCGAGGTCACGGCGGGCAGCGGCGTGTAATCGACCTCGATCAGCTCGGCGGCGTCGCGCGCCTGCTCCTGCGTCTCGGCGACGACGAAGGCGACGCGCTCGCCGACATAGCGCACCTTGCCGGTGGCGAGCAGGAAGCGCGGCGCGCGGAAGCCCGGCGGGCCGCCCATATCCTCGGGCATCAGGGGGAACATCGGCCCGACCTTCTCGGCACCGGCATCGGCGCCGGTGAGGATGCAGAGCACGCCGGGCGCCTTCTCGGCCTTGCTCTTGTCGATGCGATTGATCTTGGCGTGAGCGTGCGGCGACAGCAGATTCACCGCATGCGCCTGGCGCGGCAGATTGATGTCCTCGATGTAGGTGCCGTGACCGGTGAGGAACCGTTTGTCCTCGACGCGGCGGATGGGTTGCCCGATGCCAAAACCAGCCATTTTTTCGTCTCCCTGAAGGCGGATTGCGCTGTTGCGGTCATGCTAGCGGAAACGACCGTTGCAACGTCAAAAAAATGGCGGGACTCGCTATATCCGAATAAACTCAGCGATGCCCTGCGCTGTGCGAAAACGAGGGTCAATGAGGAAACAAGACTGACCGAGTGGATTTGGTCTAAAACATTCCCAGATACGGAAATTCCAATAATCGGCATGTGAGCGATGGACAGTAACAACGATCTCGCCTTGTTGAAATTCGGCATCGGCCAGCCGGTGTCGCGGACCGAGGACCCGACGCTGCTGAAGGGCGCCGGCAGCTACACCGACGACGTCAACGTCAAGGGCCAAGCCTATGCCGTGATGGTGCGCAGCCCTTATGCGCACGGCGTTATCAAGTCGATCGACGTGACGGCGGCGCAGGCGATGCCCGGCGTGCTCGGTGTCTACACCTGGGACGATCTCGCCGCAGGCGGCATCGGCATGTCCAATCCGCCGATGATGGTGAAGGCCCGCGACGGTTCCAACATGAAGGCGAAACCGCGCCCCGCCCTCGCCACCGGCAAAGTGCGCTATGTCGGCGAAGCCTATGCTGTCGTCATCGCCGAGACGGTGGCGCAAGGCAAGGACGCAGCGGAAGCCGTCGTGCTCGAAGTCGAGCCGTTGCCGGCCATTACCACGATTGCCGAGGCGCTGGCGCGCGATGCGCCGACCATTCACGAAGCGGCGCCGGGGAACGTCACGCTCGATTATCATTTCGGCAATACCGAGGCGGTGAATGAAGCCTTCGCCAAGGCGACGCATATCACCAAGCTCAAGCCCATCAGCCAGCGCATCGTGGTCAATCCGATGGAGCCGCGTTCCTGCATCGCCGATTTCAAGGACGGGCGCTACACGGTCACGGTCTGCTCGCAGGGCGTGTTCGGCCTCAAACAGAGCATCGCCAACGACATCCTCAAAGTGCCGCCGGCGCAGGTGCGCGTCATCACCGGCAATGTCGGCGGCTCGTTCGGCATGAAGATCGTCGCCTATCCGGAATATGTCTGCGCGCTCTATGCCACCAAGGTGCTGAACCGCCCGGTGAAATGGACCGACGAGCGTTCAGGTTCGTTCGTCTCCGACAATCACGGCCGCGACCATGAAGTGACGGCGGAAGCCGCGTTCGACAAGGACGGAATGATTCTCGCCGTGCGCCTCACCGGTTACGGAAATTACGGCGCGTTCCAGGGCCTGCCGCTGCAAGTCACCGTCAACGCGGTGAAGAACATCGTCGGCGTCTATCGCACGCCGCTGGTCGAAGTGAACACCAAGTGCGTGCTGACCAATTCGACGCCGGTAGGCGCCTATCGCGGCGCAGGCCGGCCGGAAGGCAATTATTATATGGAGCGCCTGATCGAACAGGCGGCGCGCGAGATGAAGCGCGATCCGCTCGAGTTGCGGCGGCGCAACCATATCCAGCCGCACGCGATCCCTTATAAGGCGCCATCCGATCTCACTTATGACAGCGGCGACTTTCCGAGCGTGCTGCGCGACGGGCTCGAGGCCGCGGACTGGAACGGCTATGCCGCGCGCAAGGCGGCGAGCGACAAACGCGGCAAGTTGCGCGGCCGCGGCATCGGCCATTATCTCGAAGTCACGGCGCCACCCGGCAAGGAAATGGGCGGCATCCGCTTCGAGGCGAACGGCGATGTCACTATCGTCACCGGCACGCTCGATTACGGCCAGGGCCATGCCGCGCCCTTCGCGCAAGTGCTGGTGCAGCGGCTCGGCATTCCGTTCGAGCGCATCCGCCTGGTGCAGGGCGACAGCGATCAGTTGATCGCGGGCGGCGGCACCGGCGGTTCGCGCTCGATCATGGCGAGCGGCACGGCCATCGCGCTCGCGAGCGACAAGGTGATCGAGAACGGCAAGCAGTTGGCGGGCCATTTCCTCGAGGCTGCGGCGGCCGACATCGAGTTCGGCAATGCGCACTTCACCATCGCCGGCACCGACCGCTCGATCGGTCTACTTGAGATCGCCGATCGGCTGCGGGCGAAACCGAACCTGCCGGAAGGCGTGCCGACCTCGCTCGATGTCTCGATGGTGGTGGACAGCCCGCCCTCGGCCTTTCCCAACGGCTGTCATGTCTGCGAGGTCGAGATCGATCCCGAGACCGGCGTGGTCCAGGTCGCGAAATACACCATGGTCGACGATTTCGGCGTGATCGTGAATCCGCTGATGGTCGAGGGCCAGGTGCATGGCGGCGTGACGCAGGGCATCGGCCAGGCGCTGATGGAAGGCGTGCGCTACGACAAGGACGGCCAGCTCATCACCGGTTCGTTCATGGATTACGCGATGCCGCGCGCCTCGGACGTGCCGAGCTTCAAATTCGCGAGCCACCCGGTGCCGGCGAAAAGCAATTTGCTCGGCGTCAAAGGCTGCGGCGAGGCGGGCTGTTCCGGCTCGCTGCCCGCGGTGATGAATGCGGTCGTCGATGCGCTGTCGGTCTACGGCATTACCCATATCGACATGCCGGCGACCCCGCATCGGGTCTGGCAGGCGATCCAAAACGCGCGCCAAGCAGCGGAGTAATCATGAAAGCAGCTCTGTTCTCGCCCGTTGCCTATCACGGCAACGCCTCTCCCGGCTGGCCGGTGCCGGCCGACGTCTATTCGCAGGAATCGGCGGCCCATTCCTTCAACACCGCGCTCGACCGGTTCCGCCTCGCCGACGAGATCGGCTTCGACTGGGTCACGGTCGCCGAGCATCATTTCTCGCCGTTCTCGCTGACGCCGAACCCGATGCTGCTGGCGGGCGCGCTGACGCAGGTGGTGAAGAAGGCGAAGATCGCGGTGCTCGGCCCGACCCTGCCGATGCTCAACCCGGTGCGCGTCGCCGAGGAATTCGCGATGCTCGACACCATCACCGGCGGGCGCGTGGTCGCCGGCTTGATGCGCGGCACGCCCAACGAATACGTTACCTACAACGTCAATCCCGAGGAATCGCGTTCGCGCTTCCAGGAGGGATTGCACTTGCTGCGCATGGCATGGACCGAGCCGCAGCCCTTCGGCTGGCAGGGAAGGCACTATGAATTCCGCGCCATCTCGGTATGGCCGCGCCCGGTGCAGAAACCGCATCCGCCGATCTACATGTCGGGCTCCAGCCCCGAATCCGGCGAGTTCGCGGCGAAGAATCATGTCGGGCTCGGCTTCGCGGTGACGACGCTGCCGCTCGCGACCAAGGCGGCGGCGCACTATCGCACTCACGCCGAGGCGGCGGGATGGAAACCGACGGCGGACGACGTGATCTATCGCTGCGCCATCCATGTCGCCGACAGCGACGAGCAGGCGCAGGCCGACATGGCGAACATGCCGCCGCAGCGGCGCTTTTCGATTTCCAATCCCGCGCTGGAACAGGCCGTCGCCGGCACGTCCTACTACGGCCGCGACTTCGAGGCGCAGCGCAACCGCGTCGGCCGCCCCGGCGCGATCAGGGACGCGGTCGAGAACGGCCAGATTCTGCTCGGCTCGCCCGAGACGGTGATGAAGCAGATCAAGCGCATCCGCGACGATATCGGCGCCGGAATTCTCGACCTGATCTTCATGCATCCCGAGGACGACAAGGCGCGCCGCGCCATCGAGATTTTCGGCGCCAAGATGCTGCCGCGCCTTCACGAGATGGAATAAGCCCAAATGTCATTTCAGGAAAAATTCGTCGAGGCGGACGGCTTTCGCATCCGCTACCTCGAAGCCGGCAAAGGCGAGCCGCTGGTGTGGTTCCACGGCGGCGGCGGGCTGCAACTCAACAAGATGCACGAACTGCTCGCGGAGAAGCGCCGCGTCGTCGCCTTCGAATGTCCGGGCTTCGGCGAATCGCCGGTGAACGAGCGCACCAACTCGATGGCGGAACTGGCCGGCACGATGGGCAAGGCCATCGCCGCGCTCGCCATCGACAAATTCTGCGTCACCGGGATTTCGTTCGGCGGCAAACTCGCGCTGTGGACCGCGATCCTCAATCCGGAGAAAGTCTCAGCCGCGGTGCTGTTCGCGCCCGCCGCGATCCGCCCGCCCAATACACGGCCGCCGACCGACCCGGCCCAGTTCCGTGCGATGTTGTTCGCGCATCCCGAGCGACTGCCGCCGATGCCGCCGCCCAACCCAGAGCTGGCGAGAAAAAGCATCGGCTTCGCCATGCGCATCATCGGGCCGGACCGCGACGCCGACATGGAAGCGCGGATGAAGGAGTGCAAGGTACCGGTGCTGGTGCTGCTCGGGACCGAGGACTCGCTGATCCCGACCGCGATGGGTCGGCACTATCGCGAATTGCTGCCCGACTGCCACGTCGTGATGGTTTACGACGCGGCCCATGCGCTTGATGTCGAACGGCCCGAAGCATGCGCCGCCGTCACCGACGATTTCCTGACGCGGCAGGACAAGTTCGTCGTCAGCAACGAACGCGGCGTTATTTTTCCGTAAGCTTTTTCGCCGCGAGCGCCCGCGCCACCTTGGAAGTGGGCTCGCGGCCGAGCGCGGCCGAGATGAACCGTCCGGCCGCCGCGAGCTTCGCGAGAT